>CAMVJR010000026.1 GCA_947167855.1 uncultured Bacteroidales bacterium | reverse complement strand
AGGAGGCACTTGAGGCCCATGGCGCGGTAGTACTCGCAGATGGTCATGGCCGTGTATACGGAGGCCTCACGGGCAGCTACCGGCATGTTGGAAGTATTACAGATGATGGTGGTACGCTCCATCAGGTGACGGCCGGTGTGGGGGTCTATGAGTTCCGGGAACTCGGTGAAGATTTCTACCACCTCGTTGGCACGTTCACCGCAGGCGGCCATCACAATGACGTCTGCGTCTCCCTGCTTGGCTATGGCGTGCTGCAGCACGGTTTTGCCGCAGCCGAAAGGTCCGGGGATAAAGCCGGTGCCGCCTTCTGCGATGGGGTTGAGGGTGTCGATGACGCGGACGCCCGTTTCCATGATCTTGTTGGGACGGGGTTTCTCCTTATAGCCCTTGATGGCCACCTTGACGGGCCATTTCTGGACCATGGTCACGTTGACGTCTTCTCCCAGGTCGTTGGTAAGGACGGCGATGACGGTATCTACGGTGTAGTCTCCGGCTTCCTTGAGGGATTTGACGGTGAATTCCCCTTCGAATGAGAAGGGAACCATGATCTTATGGGGCAGCCAGCCTTCCTTGACTTCTCCCAGCCAGTCTGCGGCCACTACCTTGTCTCCTACCTTGGCGATGGGCGTGAAGGCCCAGGTCTTTTTGCGGTCCAGGGGGTCCGTATATTCACCTCTCTGGAGGAATACGTTCTCCATGGTGGCCAGGTTGTTCTGCAGGCCGTCGTATACGCTGGAAAGCAGGCCGGGGCCCAGCTGAACCTCCAGCATCCGGCCTTCGAATTCCACCTTGTCTCCTCCCTTGAGGCCGCGGGTGCTCTCGAACACCTGAACGGAGGCGCTGTCTCCGTTGACCTTGATGACCTCTGCCATCATCTTGACACCGCCAAGATTGATGAAGCAGATTTCATTCTCGGCAACCGGCCCGTCCACCTTTACGGTAACGAGGTTACTAACAATGCCGGTTACAATACCAGTAGTTTTCATATTATTGCTCTGTATAATTTACTCCTTTAAATGTTCCCTTTACCTCCTGCACCAGCTTGCGGAAGAGCTCACGGCCGGTTTCTTCGTCCAGGGCCAGCCAGCGGTCTACGATGTGCAGCTTGGCTACGTAGGCCAGGACGGCCGTGATGTCAAAGTAGTGGAAGGTTTCCAGGTGGCTGATCTTTTCCCAGCAGATGTCGTCCAGGGACCTTTCACGGTCCAGGAGGCTGGCGCTTTCCAGGGCGTTCTGCACCTTGAGCTCTTCCTCGAACTCTCCTCCGGTGAAGCGGTAGCCGTCAATGTCCAGGTCTTCTTCAAATTCGTCTCCCTTGCCGGTGATGACGTCCTGTTCCTCGGCCCTTCCGAGGACGCGGTTGAGGTAGCGTACCTTGGCGTTGCGGAGGTTAAGGTCAAAGCGGAAGTATTCCCGGATAAAGCGGTTGGAGCTCTTGAGGGCCTGGGCGTAGAAGTCCGGTCCCAACTTTTTGGCGTCGTAGCCATCCAGCAGGAAGTCCAGCGTAGCGGCATCTTTTTCTCCCAGGTTTTCCCTTATCTGCTCCAACACAACGTAGAAGCCCTCTCCCTCGCTGTACTTGTAGTCCTGGGTGAGGTAGGGAAGACTGGAGATGATGTACTCGAAGTTACTCATATGGGCTTAGCCAAAGAGAATCTTTTTGGTAGCGGGCCTGAGGTATTCTCCGATGAGTTCCTGGAAGGCCTCGTCTGTAAGGCTGATGAAATAGCTGCCGTCCTTGGGGCCGATCTTGAAGCCGCCGGCCACCTTCTTGGAGAAGGAAGCCTCTACGCCTTTGCCCAGCGTCTTGGCCAGTTCTCCCTTCACGAAGGGCTCCAGCTCTTTCTGGAGCTTCTCCGGCAGCACCAGGGCCAGGTCTGTGGACTCCTGGGTGCTGAAGTTCTTGGCCACGGCGGTAATAATCTCCTTGAGGAAGCCGGCATTGGCCAGTTCTGCCTTGGCGGGTTCTACGGCCTTGGCTACCACCAGGCCTTCGATGTTGGCCTTGGTGGCCTGCAGCGCCTGGGCGGAAGCCATCTTCACGTTTCCCTCCACCTTAATCTTGAAATCGGCCGCTTCTTTCTGGGCCTTTTCCACTATAGCGGCAGCCTCTTTCTGGGCTTTTTCCACGATGGCAGCGGCCTCTTCCTGGGCCTTGGCCAGCAGGGCTTCGCCTTCCTGTTTTCCTTTTGAAAGACCCTCCTGATAAAGTTTCTGGGTCAGTTCCTGGAGTTTGTCCATATGATTTTCTTTTTCAGTGTTATCCGTATCTGTGCAAATATATCAAAAAAAGACCACAAGTAAAAGCACTTGTGGTCCTAATATTGATAATTTTGGCGCTTTTATCGGCCGATGGAAGCGGCTACGATGGAGGCAATCACGGAGCGGAGACGGCCGGTGGAGCCTTCGTCCTTGGGATGGACGCGGTGGGCCAGCACAATCACGGCGGTGTTGGTTTCGGGGTCCAGGATCATGGACGTGCCGGTGTAGCCGGTGTGGCCACGGACGTCGTCGATGCAGAAAATATCACCGCTGGTGTAGGGACCGGTGTAGTAGGTGTCCCAGCCCAGGGCGCGGGCCACTTCGTAGGCGTTGGTCTCGGGCACGGTGAACATCTTCTTCACGGTGAGGGGGCTCAGGATGCGGTGTCCGTTGTAGGAACCGTCGTTAAGCAGGGCAGCGGCCACCACGGCCAGGTCTTCCACGTTGGAGAAGACGCCGGCGTTACCGGAGTTGCCGGCATTGGCCAGACGGGCGGTGGGGTCGTGGACTTCGGCCTTGAGGACGTGGCCATCGGCCTGCAGCTCGGTGGGAGCGCAGAGCTTGGCCAGCTCTTCCAGACCGGGACGGCTGGGCTCTTCCCCGTACAGCGGGAAGTAGGTGGTGTGCTCCAGACCCAGGACGTCAAAGACGTTCTTCTGTGCGTAGTCGCAGAGGCGCTCGCCAGTCACCTTCTCCAGGATGTTCTGGAGGGTGATGAAGTTGAGGCAGCTGTAGAGCTGCTGGGTGCCCGGGCGGAAGTTGCGCTTGATGCGGGTGGAGATATACATCATGAGGGAATCGGGGCTGTTGATGCCGAATTCCTCAATGTAGGCGGGAACGTTGGGAAGATAGGCGGCCAGGCCGGAGGAGTGGGTAAGAAGGTCCTGCACGGTGATTTCCACTTCTTCCTTGGTCTCGGGGTCTACCCAGTTCTGGAATTCCGGGAAATAGTAAGTAACAGGGTCTACCAGGCGCACCTTGCCCTGCTCTACGAGCTGCATGAAGGACAGGGTGGTACCCACGCACTTGGACACGGAGGCCAAATCGAACATGGTTTCCACGGTCATGGTGTCTTTCTCCGGGACCAGGGACTTGTAGCCAAAGGCCTTCTCATAGACCAGCTTGCCGTTTCTAACCACACCCACCACGGCACCGGGGATGTCTCCGGCGGCGATGGAAGCGTTGACGGCGCTGTCAATGAGTTCAAGGTGTTGGGCACTCATACCCTGCGAAAGGGGAGTGGCACGGCGGATGCCGTTTTCCTGTTTGGGGCAGCAGGCGGCCACCAGGACCGCTGCCATTAGAATTAGTGTTGAAGTTCTTTTCATATAGTTAATTAACCTAAGAATCCTAAGAGGATACCAGCGGCCACGGCCGAACCAATCACGCCGGCCACGTTGGGGGCCATGGCGTGTGTGAGGAGGTGGTTGGAGGGATCACATTCGAGACCTACACCCTCGGAGACGCGGGCTGCATCCGGAACGGCCGATACGCCGGCGTTACCGATGAGCGGGTTGATCTTCTTGCCTTCCGGAAGGAACAGGTTCATAAATTTCACAAAGCTTACACCAAAGGTGGTGGCAATCACGAAGGAAGCCAGACCCAGGCCGAAGATGAGCACGCTGCGGCCGGTGAGGAACACGTCGGCCTGCGTGGAGGCGCCCACGGTAAGGCCGATGAGCGTGGTGACCACGTCGATGAGCGGACCACCGGCGGTGGCGGCCAGACGCTTGGTTACACCGCTCTCCTTCAGGAGGTTACCAAAGAAGAGCATGCCCAGCAGCGGCAGGCCGGAAGGCACGATGAAAGCCGTGCAGATGAAGCCCACGATGGGGAAGATGATCTTCTCCCGCTGGCTTACCACGCGGGGCTTGTTCATGCGGATGACGCGCTCTTTCTTGGTGGTCAGCAGCAGCATGATGGGCTTCTGGATCACGGGAACCAGAGCCATATAGGAATAGGCCGATACGGCGATGGCGCCCATGAGTTCCGGAGCCAGCTTGGAGCTGAGGAAGATGGCGGTGGGGCCGTCGGCTCCGCCGATGATGCCGATGGCACCGGCCTCATTGGGGGCGAAACCCAGCAGGAGGGCCAGCAGGTAGGCACCGAAGATACCCAGCTGGGCGGCTGCGCCGATGAGGATCAGGCGCGGCTGCGAGATGAGCGCGCTGAAATCCGTCATGGCACCGATGCCCAGGAAGATGAGCGGCGGGTACCAGCCATTGCGTACACCGTGGTACAGGATGTTGAGCACCGAGCCTTCTTCGTATAGGCCAATCTTCAAGCCCACTCCGGTGGTGGGATCAAAGAACAGCGGAATATTGCCGATGATGATGCCGAAGCCGATGGGCACCAGCAGCAGCGGCTCCCATTTTTTCACGATACCCAGCGTGATGAAAATGAGGCCGATGACAATCATCGCCAGATGCTGCCACGTGCAGTTGGCAAATCCTGTGAATTGCCAGAACTGCCTAAGGCTGTCTAAAATGGTATCCATTAGCCGATGGTTACGATGTCTGCGCCTTCAAGTACGGAATCACCCTTGCGGGCATGGATGGCGGTAACGGTGCCGTCCGCTTCCGAGAGGATGTCGTTTTCCATTTTCATGGCCTCGATGACGGCCAGCTTCTGTCCGCGCTTGACGGCCTGTCCTTCCTTGACATCGATGGAGATGATGATGCCGGGGAGGGGGCTCTTGATGGTTAAGCCGGCGCCGGCGGCCTTGGGGGCTGCGGCGGGAGCGGCGGCAGCAGCGGGAGCAGCGGCCACAGGGGCGGCAGCAGGAGCTGCTACGGGGGCGTTCTCCAGTTCTACCTGATAGTCGGCTCCGTTCACGTTTACCGTGAGGTTCTTTCCATCGGCCTCACCAATCTGTACGGCGTAATCCTTACCGTTAATTTTGAATTTATACTCTTTCATGTTATGGTAATTGTCTAAATGTTAACGCTTTATTGTTCCATCCGCTCTCTTTGCGGACAATGGTGATGATGCCGGGTTCCACGTCGTGGACGGCGTCGCTCAGGTACAGGTGCACGGCCGTGGCGATAGCGGCGTAAACGTCTCCGCCGTTTTCCATATCCAGGGCCAGGGCAATGGCGGCGGCTACTTCGGCATCGGGCGTACCCTTGACCTTCTTGGGCTTGGGGGCGCGCTTGAACTTACCGGAGAAGATAGCGCCGGAGAAGCTGTACACGAAGTACAGCACAATGAGGGCGGCGAACACCACCGTCACGCTGATGAGGGTGAGTGTCCAGCCGTGCGGGTCTATCTGCGCCATCCGGTCCCCGCCTGCTGTGAGCAGCATACTATAAAGGAAGGTTGTCATGTTTCTTGGCAGGGATTTGTTGACGTTTGCCGGCCAGCTGCTCCAGGGCGCGGATTACGCGGAAGCGGGTGTTGCGCGGCTCGATGATATCGTCGATATAACCCTTCTGAGCGGCCTGGTAGGGGTTGGAGAAGAGTTCTTCATAC
This sequence comes from uncultured Bacteroidales bacterium, assembly GCA_947167855.1. Taxonomy (GTDB): domain Bacteria; phylum Bacteroidota; class Bacteroidia; order Bacteroidales; family UBA932; genus Cryptobacteroides. The sequence goes on along the minus strand of CAMVJR010000026.1, from coordinate 13,302 downwards.
TCTTTCTTCTTCTCTTCGAAGATGGCCTGGGCGTTCTCCGGGTTTTCCTTCATTTCCTTGGCGTAGAGCACGTTCACGGCACCATCGGCCCCCATGACGGCAATCTGGGCCGAAGGCCAGGCGTAGTTGATGTCTCCGCGCAGCTGCTTGCAGCTCATCACAATGTGGGCGCCGCCGTAGCCCTTGCGCAGGGTGACGGTGACCTTGGGAACGGTGGCTTCTCCGTAGGCGTACAGGAGCTTGGCGCCGTTGGTGATGATGGCGCCGTATTCCTGCTGCGTGCCGGGCAGGAAGCCGGGAACGTCTACCAGGGTGACCAGCGGGATGTTGAAGGCATCGCAGAAGCGGACAAAGCGGGCGGCCTTGCGGCTGGCGCCAATGTCCAGGACACCGGCCAGTACGGCAGGCTGGTTGGCCACGATACCTACGCTGCGGCCGTTCATATGGGCAAAGCCCACGATGATATTCTTGGCAAACTCCTTGTGAACTTCCAGGAAGGCGCCGTCGTCCACGATGCTCTTGATAACGGCATACATGTCATAGGCCTTGTTGGGGTTATCGGGTACAATGCTGTTGAGGGCATCGTCCACGCGGTTCACGGGATCTGCGGTTTCCTTGAAGGGAGCGGTCTCCAGGTTGTTCTGGGGAAGATAGCCAATGAGCTCCTTGATGGTGGCAATAGCGTCTTCTTCCGTTTCGGAGGCAAAGTGGGTGACACCGCTCTTGGAAGCGTGCACGGAGGCTCCGCCCAGCTCTTCCTGGTTTACTACTTCGCCGGTAACGCTCTTGACCACGGCCGGGCCGGTCAGGAACATGTAGGAAGTATTCTTGACCATGAGGGTGAAGTCCGTGAGGGCGGGGGAGTAAACGGCACCGCCGGCGCAGGGACCCATGATGCAACTGATCTGGGGAACCACACCGCTGGCGAGGATGTTGCGCTCGAAGATTTCTCCGTAGCCGGCCAGGGCGTCGATGCCTTCCTGGATACGGGCTCCGCCGGAGTCGTTGAGGCCGATGCAGGGAGCGCCGTTACGGATGGCCATGTCCTGGACCTTGCAGATTTTCTCGCTCATGGTCTTGGACAGGGAACCGCCGGTGACGGTGAAGTCCTGGGCAAAGACGTAAACCGGACGGCCGCCGATGGTGCCGCAGCCGGTTACCACGCCGTCACCGTCCGTGTGGGACTGTTCCATCCCAAAGTTGGTGCAGCGGTGCTGGACAAACATATCATACTCTTCGAAACTGCCCGGGTCCAGCAGAAGGGCCAGCCTTTCGCGGGCGGTCTTCTTGCCTTTGGCGTGCTGGGCTTCCACGCGCTTGGCGCCGCCTCCCAGGCGGGCCTTCTCGCGGCGTTCTACCAGTTTCTGGATGTTCTCACTTTGGATACTCATACGTACTATTTAAACATTTTATCTACTTCTTTCACGGCATCGGGGAGGGCGAAGACCGCCACGCGGTCGTAGGCTTCGATGCGGGAGTGACCCACGGCAATGAAGCTCTCTCCTCCGCGGATGACACCGCCGATGATGGCGTTGGCGGGGAAATCGATATCCTTGAGGATGTCTTTGGTAATCTTGGAGCCGGGGGCGGCCGTGTATTCCAGGACTTCGGCGTCCGTTCCGCTCATGTAGCGCACAGAACGTACCTTGTCCGAGAGGGTGAACTTGAAAATGCGGCTGGCGGTGATGAGTTTCTTGTTCACCACACTGTCCACGCCCATCTCTTCGGCCAGACGGATGTAATCCAGGTTTTCTACCTGGGCGATCACGCGCGGAACGCCCATCTTCTTGGCGGCCACGCAGGTGAGGATGTTCACTTCGTCGTTGCCGGTGACGGCCAGGACGGCCTGGTAGCCCTTGAGGTCCTCTTCCAGGAGGAAGTCTGAGTCGCGGGCGTCTCCGCAGGTGACGTTGACCTCCGAGGGAAGGGCGGCCGACAGGGTGCGGCAACGCTTGGGATCAATTTCGATGAGCTTGACCTCGTCCACCTTCTGGGCGGCCAGTTTCTCTGCCACCATCACGCCTATCTCGCTTCCGCCCAGGATCATGACGCGGCGGATATCCACCTGGTCCTTGCCCAGGTACTTGATGAGGGCCGGCATGGAGTTGCGGCCGCAGATGATATAGAGATAGTCGTAGTTCTTGAAGGGGGTGTCAAAGCTGGGGATGATGGTCTTGCCTCCGCGGGAGATGGCTACGATTCTGAAATCGGCCCCGGCTTCCTGCTCCTTGACCTTGTGGGCGAATTCCTTCACGTTCATGTCCAGGAGGGGGGAGTCGTCGTCCAGCTTGAAGACGGCCAGCTGCAGCTTGCCACGGGCAAAGTCCAGGGACTCGTTGGTGGCGGTGTGGCGCAGCATGTCCAGGATCTCGTCGCTAGCGCTCTTCTCGGGATAGAAGACCATGTCCATGCCCATGTCCTTGAACAGGAGCTTGTTCTCCGGGGTCAGGTAGTCTTCGTCGTCGATGCGGGCGATCACGCGTTTGGCGCCCAGCTTCTTGGCCAGCAGGGCACTCACGATGTTCACGCTCTGGTCCTTGAGCGGATTCACGGCAATGAAAAGGTCTGCCTTGGCCGTTCCGGCTTCCTTGAGCAGCGGGATGGAGCTGTTGGGACCCAGGACGGTGGCTACGTCGGCCGATGAGGACAGGGAACGGATGCGCTCGGGATCGTCGTCCAGGACGGTTACGTCGCTGCCTTCCGCACTCAGCATCTTTGCCAAATGAGAACCGACTTGCCCTGCGCCTTCTATTATGATCTTCATGGTGCAAAAACCTTTTAATCCACAAAGATACTACTTTTTCCCAAATAGTCCTATAGGGACTATCCATCCGTCGTAGAGGCCGTCGGGCTGGCGGGCGCCGCGGAGCAGCTCTCCGGGACGGCGGAGCCGGCGGTATTCGCGGTGCGCCTGCACCACGCTGCGGAAGGATTCCCATCGGCCCGTAAAGAGATAGACCAGGGCCGATAAGCCATCGAGGCACATCCGCTGGAAGATCCTCACGCGCGTGCGGAAGCGACTCTGGAGGGTGGAGGGGAGGTTGTTCTCCAGGAGGAGCAGGTTGTTGCGGAAGTTGAGCCGCAGCTTGAAGGGCGACTCGTTGGGCAGGGTGCCGCCGCCGATGTGGTACACGTAGGAGGCCGGCACTACGTTTACCGTCCAACCTCTCAGCTGCATTCGCCAGCAGAGGTCAATCTCTTCCATGTGGGCGAAGAAGCGCTCGTCCAGGCCGCCCAGGGCCTTCCAGACGCTGGCGCGCACCATCAGGCAGGCGCCGCTGCACCAGAGGACGCTGGCGGGCTGGTTGTACTGCCCCTCGTCCTTCTCTACTTTCTGCATAATGCGGCCGCGGCAGAAGGGATAGCCGTAGCGGTCAATCAGGCCGCCCGCCGCCCCGGCGTACTCGAAGGTATCGCGCTGGGCGTAGGAGAGGAGCTTGGGGCCGCAGGCGCCGCAGTCCGGATGGCTGTCCATCCACTCCACAAGGGGCCTGAGCCAGTCTTTGGGGACTTCGATGTCGCTGTTGATGAGGACGTAGTAATCGGCCTCTATTTGCGCCAGGGCGCGGTTGTATCCGCCGGTGAATCCGTAGTTCTGTTCCAGGCCGATGAGGGGTACTTCCGGGAAGTGCTCCTTCATGAGCTCTACCGAGCCGTCGGTCGATGCGTTGTCGGCTACATACACTCCGGCATCGAGGCCCTCACAGGAGGCCACCAGACCCGGCAGGAACTGCTTAAGATAGTCCCTTGTGTTGTAATTCAATATGACAACCGCTACCTTCATTTTTTACAAAAATAAAGAAAAAAATCTTTAACGTTACCCTCTCCCGAAACCCCTCCCCTCGGGGGAGGGACTTAAGCGCTAAAATCAACGTTGGTGAAAGCAAGGGTAGGAACCAGTTTGCTCAGGCAGGGACGGGCGTCCTGCGCGGCGGCAACCAGGTGGCTCCAGAGGGTGAGGAAGTCTCCGGTGATGAGCATTTCGCGTACGGGATGCACGCGCTTTCCGTCCTTGATGAGGAAGCCCTCGATGCCGTACGAGAAATTGCCCGTGGCGGGGTTGGAATTGCCACCGTTGAAGCCGGTGACCAGGATGCCGTCCTTCACTTGGTCCAGCACGTCCTGCTGCGTCTTGCAACCGCCCAGGGGCAGGACTTTGACCCTTGTGGCGTCTTCTATGGTGGGTTCCATCTCCATCTTGCCGGAGATATAGGTGTTGAGGAAATACGTCTTTACCACGCCGTTCTCAATGATGGGCATTTCTCGGGTGGCTACGCCTTCGCTGTCAAAGAGGCGGCAGCCGGTGTCTCCCGGGGTGCGGGGCGCATCCAGGATGGTGAGTCCCTGCGGGAAGAGCTGCTTGCCCAGGCTGTCCGTGAGGAAGGAGTTCTTCTGCTGCAGGCTGTAGCCGCCCAGGGCACTTAGGATGGGCGTAACCACTTTGGAAGCGCATTCGGTGTCCAGGATAAGGGTGTATTTGCCGCTGGGAACGGTCTGGGGGTTGAGCTGGTCCTTGGCCCGCTGGCAGGCTTTCTCCGCGCAGTCTTTGAGCTGCAGGTCCTTGAGTCTGGGCGTGGCGTCCCACCAGTAGCTGGAGAAATGCCGGCCCTCGGCGTCCTCAATGGTGGATTCGTAACCAATCTCGAAGGAGGTTTCCGTATGGCGGGCTTCCAGGCCCTGGGAGTCCAGGGTGAGGCTGTCAAAGACGGAATCCGAATACTCGCCCTCTTCGGCAATCAGCCCTTCCTTGGGCCAGGCAATGGAGCTGAGGGCCATCTGGCGGCGGGCTTCGGCGGTGAGGGTTTCGTAGGCCGGGTCGTAGAGGCCCAGCTCGCGGCCCGTGACGGCGTCCTTGGCCTGCCTTTCCGGGGCGGGGAGGGTGCGGTAGGCATCGGCCTCCAGCATCCTGACGGTGTCAATGGCTTCCCGGATAAAGGCTTCCAGGCCTTCTTTCTCCAAGCGGTTGGATGAGAAGGATCCGAATTTGTCCGCCACGAACAGCTGGAGCTGCAGACTGCGGTCCAGGGCGTGGGAGGTCTTGTCCACTTCTCCGTTAAGCAGACCCACCAGGTTCAAAAGGCTCTTGGTGAGGGTGATACGCACTTTGTCGGCCCCTTCTTTGAGCGCAAAATTCAGGCAATGCTTTGCCAGCGCAATTTCTTCCTGTGTCAGTACGGCTTTCTCCATATCATTCTCCTCCAACGGTTAGTTTGCCAATGAGGACGGTGGGGATGCCGCAGCTCACGGGAACGGACTGTTCCTTGCCGCAGGTCCAGGCACCGGGGTCTATGGCCAGGTCATTGGCTACGCCGCGGATATCGGCCAGGGCGGCGGGACCGTTGCCTATGATGTTGATGTCTTTGACGGGCTGGGTAAGTTTTCCGTTTTCAATGAGATAGCCGGACTTGACGTAGAAGGTGAAGTCTCCTTCGCCAATCTGTACCTGGCCGTTGGAAAACTCGTCCACATAGATGCCTTTGGAGACTTCTGCTATGAGGTCGGAGGCCTGGGCGATGCCGCTTTCCATGTAGGTGGAACGCATGCGGGGGATGGGGGCGTAGCGGAAGCTCTCGCGGCGGCCGTTGCCGGTGGGGCGTACGCCGTAATGGGCGGCCGAAATGCGGTCGTGCAGGTAGGAAGTGAGTACGCCGTCCTCTACCATGTAGGTCTTCTGGCCGGGGATGCCTTCGTCGTCAAAATTGAGCGAGCCGCGGTTGCCCCTCAGCGTGCCGTCGTCGATGATCTGGATGCCCTTGGGGCAGATCTGCTGGCCCATCTTGTCGGCAAAGATGGAGGTTCCTTTGCGGTTGAAATCGGCCTCGAAGGCGTGGCCCATGGCTTCGTGCAGGAGGATGCCGGAGGCTCCGGCGCCCATCACCACGGGCATCTGTCCGCCTTTGGGACGCTTGGCGGCAAAGCGGTCGTCGATGCCTTTCACAATCTCGGTGGCCATCTCTGTTGCCAGGGCGTCTGTTAGCATCTCGGCCCCGCAGCGGAAGCTCCGGGAGGTGGATTTGTTCTCCGTGAGATTACCCTGTTTGAACACGGCGGTGAGGGAGACGCTGCCCATGGGGCGGGTGTCCCATTTGAGCTCCCGGTCGCTGTTGTACATGAGGATGTCGCTCACCTGGAAGGCCAGGTTGGCGATGACCTTGACAATGCGGGTGTCGCGGCTGCGGACCTGGGCCTCCAGCTTCTGCAGGAAGGGGAGGAAGGTGCTCATGGGCGTGCCGCGCCAGGGCTGCCCAATGGGGTAGCGGTCCGCGTGGGGGTTGGGCTCCCCGCGGCTGGGATTGCGGGTGCCGTAGGGGCTAACGTCGGTGGGCCCGGAGGCAATCTGGGCGGCGGCGCGGGCCGATGCCAGCATGTCCTCCCAGGCGGTGCTTTCCGAGTAGGCGTAGCCGGTCTTTTCTCCGCTCAGTACGCGGATGCCCACGCCAAAATCGATATGGTTTCCTCCGGAAGTGACGGCTCCGTCCCGTAGGAGGAGGCTTCCGTAGGTGGTGTTTTCAAAGTATAGGTCTGCATAGTTGCCGCCGGTGGACAGGGCTTCGGTTACGAGGCGGTCCAGCGCAGCGGCATCTATCTGGAATGTGTTGAAATAGTATGTCTTGCTCTCTATCATTTCTCTTCCTGATAAGGTACGCCGTCGTGTGCCAGCGGTACCTTGGCTATTTCTTTGGCTATGTATTCCGCCACGTCCTTGATGGGCGTGAGGGAGTAGGTTTCGTCCGTGACCAGGGATTTGACGGTTTCGTACCGTTCCATGTCACGGATCACGAGGCCCTTCTTGGAGCCTTCTGCTATGACTTCGTAAGGCGGGTTGGAATTATCGGCCAGGATCCACTTGTCGCACGTTTGCATGTAGTCGTGGAACAGGTAGTGCAGGCCCATGATGTAGCGGCGCCGGATGGTTTCTTCCTGGATGTCGTGGCCGCCGGCCTTGACCCGGGCTGCCACCCGCTGAATGGCAATCTCCGGGCTGTTGAGCCAGAAATAAAGCACCGTCACGTAGTAACCCCTCTGTTGGGCACTCCGCGTCATTTTGAGCAGCGAACGCGTGGCCAGCGTGGTTTCTATGCAGAAATCTTCCCGCCGGTCAAAGAGGTACTGGACTTTGCGCAGCATCAGGCGGCTGGCCGTGATGTACGCGCTCTCGGGCGAAAACGGCGACAGGTGCTTGGCGAATTCGTCCGAGTTTACAAATTCACTGCAGTCCAGCAGCTCCGGGAGAACGCTGTAAGAAGCCGTTGTCTTCCCGGAGCCGTTAGGACCGCTAATGATGTACAATCTAGGCATTAAGAGGCCGTCGCTTCGTTGATTTTCTTCATCATCGCGAACATGATGGCGCCGGCGATGACGCAGAGTGCCATGAGGATGGCCCAGTTGGCCCAGAGGGGAACTGCCTTCCAAAGCAGGCCGGGGATGGAACTGAGGTAGTTACCCACGGCGGTGGAAGCAAACCACAGACCCATCATGAGACCCTTCACCTTGGGCGGAGCCACCTTGGACACGAAGGAGATACCCATGGGGCTCAGGAGCAGTTCTGCGAAGGTGAGAACCAGGTAGGTGCTGATGAGGTACATGGGAACCACGGGATCCGGGGAAACGGTGCCCTGCAGCTCGGCCGGAGAAGGCTGGCCGATGGAACCCATGATCATGATGAGGTAACCCAGGGCGGCTACGAACATGCCCAGACCAATCTTGACCGGGGCCGAAGGTTCCTTACCCTTGCGGGCCAGGGCCTCGAACAGGGCCATGGAGATGGGTGTGAGGAAGACCACGTAGAAGGGGTTGAACTGCTGGAACAGCTGGGGCTGGATGTCCAGCGGGTTGGGCATACCGGAATAGATCCAGTAGGCGCCGCCCCACAGGGCTGCCGTCACGAATCCGCAGATAAGTTTGCTCTTCTTGCTCTCGCTCTGGAAGATGGCGATGAACGTGTAGATGCTCACGGCGAGGAGGGCCAGGATCCAGATGTTGAAGCCCAGGCGGGTGGCGCCGGTGGCATAGCTCTGGGTGTAGTCACGGGCGAACCAGGTGAGGGACTGTCCGTTCTGGTGGAAAGCCATCCAGAAGAAGATCACCACGGCAAACACCATGATGAGGGCGGTGATGCGCTCCTTGGTCTGCTTGGGAGTGAGTTCCACCATGGGGGCGTTGTTCTTGGCGGCCTGGTGGGCGTTCACATCGGCATGCTTGAACCAGCTGCGGCAGGCGAAGTAGATGGCGATGGAGATAATCAGGGAGATGCAGGCCACGGCGAAGCCCATGTTGTAGGCCGATGCCAGATGGTCAATGTAGTATTGGGAGAAGGCAGCCAGGTCCATGCTCTCGATACCGGGCATCTGTCCCATGAGCTCGCTCAGTTTGCCGGTGTTCTCCGGGGTGATGGTGCCATCCAGGTACTGGTGGGCCAGGACGGGGATATCGGCCTTGTAGATGAGTCCGGCCTTGGCCAGGAACTTGTTGGTGATGGCCGTGGCGGCGGAGGGGGCAAACATGGCGCCGATGTTGATGGCCATGTAGAAGAGGGAGAAGGCCGAATCACGCTTGGAGGCGTACTTGGGGTCGTCGTAGAGATTTCCCACCAGCACCTGCAGGTTGCCCTTGAACAGGCCGGTACCCACGGAAATCAGCAGCAGGGCGCCCAGCATGAGCACGATGCCCATGGTGTTGGCGCCTGTGGGGATGGAGAGGGCCAGGTAGCCGGCGAACATGACGCAGATACCGGTGACCACGCATTTTCCGAAGCCAATCTTATCGGCCAGGATACCACCCACGACGGGCATGAAATACACCAGGGCCAGGAAGATGGAGTAGACCTGGCTGGAAAGAGCCTGGTCCCAGCCAAACTTGGCCTGGAGGAACAGCATGAAGATGGCCAGCATGGTGTAGTAGCCAAAGCGCTCACCGGTATTGGCCAGGGCCAGGGCAAATAAGCCCTTAGGTTGTCCTTTGAACATAAATGTTTAAATTTAACGTTACCCCCTCCCGAAACCCCTCCCCTCGGGGGAGGGACTTATTGGGTGCCAGGGGAAACCTTGGTTAATTATTTCACAGGAATGTTGGCTAAAATGGCTTTGAGGTACTCCCAGGTGCGGGCCACGGAGGCAACGTTGACACGCTCGTCCGGGCTGTGGGGATACTTAATGGTGGGGCCGATGGATACCATCTCCCAGTTGGGATACTTGGCACCCATGATGGCGCATTCCAGACCACCGTGGGTGGCCATGATCTTCATGGGCTTGCCATAGACCTTCTGGTACTGGTCCAGACATACCTTGTTAATCTCGGTGTCCAGCTTGGGCGTCCAGCCGGAGTAACCGCCGGAGAATTCCACGGAATCGGCTCCTGCCAGTTCAAAGATGCAGCGTACGCGCTGGGCCAGGGCGGCCTTGGCGGTGTCCACGGCGCTTCTCATGAGGCTCTTGATCATAATCTTGCCCTTCTCCGTGCGCACGATGGCCATGTTGATGGAGGTCTCGGTGAGGCCTTCCATGGTCTGGCTCATGCGGATCACGTTGGACGGGCAGGCCAGCAGGGACTTCACGGCACGCAGCATCACTCCGTTCTGGATGTAACGGGAAGCGGCGGGCACTTCCTCCACAAAGAGGGCGGCGGAAGGATCCGATTCGGCAAATTCGGCCCTGATTTCCTTGAAGATGTTCTCGATGTTCTTGACCACCACTTCCACATTCTCTGCGGGAAGTACCAGTTCGGCCTCGGCCTCAAAGGGGATGGCGTTGCGGAGGCTGCCGCCGGTGAAGCTCACTACCTTCACTCCAAACACTTCCATGACGGGCAGGAGCATACGGGCCATGACCTTGTTGGCGTTGGCGCGGTACAGGGAGATATCCATGCCGGAGTGTCCGCCCTGCAGGCCCTTTACCGTGACCTTGAGGCCATTGCTGCCTTCGGGGGTCTTGTTCTTGTTGTATTTGAAGGTAGCCACCACGTCCAGGCCGCCTGCGCAACCCACGCAGAGTTCTCCTTCTTCCTCGGAGTCCAGGTTCAGGAGAATGTCTCCCTTGAGGACGCCGGGTGCCAGGTTGTTGGCGCCGTCCATGCCGGTTTCCTCGGTGTAAGTGGCCAGCACTTCGATGGGACCGTGCTTCACGGAAGGATCTTCCAGGGCGGCCATGGCCAGGGAAAGGCCAATTCCATTGTCGGCTCCCAGGGTGGTGCGGTCTGCGGTGACCCACTCACCGTCTACGTATGCGCTGATGGGGTCTTTGAGGAAGTCGTGGGTGGAGTCGGAGGTCTTCTGTGGCACCATGTCCATGTGGCCCTGCAGGATGACTCCCTTGCGGTTCTCCATGCCGGGGGTGGCGGGAACGCGGATAATCACGTTGTGAAGATTGCCCGTACCTTCCTTGATGGTTTCAAAACCGTGGGATACACCCCAGTTGTACAGATGTTCGATGACTTTTTCCTCGTGATGCGAGGGACGGGGGATCTGGGTGAGAGCATAGAAGTTCTTCCAGACTACGGTAGGTTCCAGATTTTGGATGCTCATGGTTATAAATAGTGATTAGGATTATTTGTTGTTAGGGTATTGTCCTTCCATTCCCAGCTGGTACACGGGTACGCGGGCGCTGAGAAGGGTCTGGTTGTCTTTGGTGAGGGATACCTTGCAAACCACCGGGGTACGGTAGTGCAGGGGATTGGTCTTGCTGCGCCGCTGGGAGCCGGATTCTTCTCCGGTCTTCAGGGCTTCGGGCTCCAGCTGCAGGTAGTAGGGGACACCGCGGGTGCCGTCCGTGGCAAAGCGGTCTTCCAGCAGGCGGAAGGCCAGGTACTGTTGGGGGCGGTTGCCGCCGGTAGGGATAATGTCAAAACTGGCCGAGAAGGTCTTGACCACGGTGAAGCCCTGGAACAGGGCCAGGTACTCTTTTTCCATGCGGTCCAGCTCCCTCAGGGCAATCTCCATGGAGTTGCCGTAGAAGTTGGCGTCCGTGTTGCCGGTGATGATGTTCATTCGCTCCTTGCGGAGGTTGAGGATCATATCGGCCGCATCCGAGGCTTTGTCTTCCAGGGTCTTTTCTACCAGGATTTTGTGCTCGATGGGCACGTTCACCATGCCGGTATCGGTCTGCACGGCCTCGAACTCGATGATGGTGCTGGGTTTTTCCGTATCCGTGATGAGGGCGCCGTTGAAATGGGCCCGGGCCTTGGCCGGGAAGCGCCAGGCAACCGTTTCACCCTCGGCCTTGTCTGCGAAACTTACCAGTCCCTGGGCGCTGAGGGTGAGCAGGGAAGCGTTGTCCTGCTCCGTAGTATACCAGGCCGAAGGGTCTGCCTCCACCTGAGGGATCAGGCGGGCCGATACAATCTCCGTGCTCACTTCGTCGTCTTCTCTCACGTCCATGTTCAGGAGCCGGTGGGCGAAGGCGGCATAGGGGCCGGCGAAGAAGCTTTCCTGACGGGCCTGCACCTCCAGGGTAAAGGTGGTGCGGGGGAGTGCATAGTACAGTTCCTGGGCCTGGAGCGAGATGCCCAGAACCAGACAGGAAGCTATGACAAGCAGTCTTTTCATTTCTTTTTCCAACGTTTATGGGTCCAGAGGTAATTCCAGGGTTGTTTTTCCAGGTCTTCCTCCAACAGTTTGTAATATTGTTGCATCAGGGCCAGGGGGTCCTGCCCGCCGGCGTGCTCCGCAATGGGGACGAACGTCATGCGGTACCCGCCCTCTTCCCGGCACTCGAAGCGCTGGTAGACCAGCGCCATGTCCAGCTTGACAGCCATCTTGGCGGCGGCCACCAGGGTTTTGGTGGACTGGTGCATGAAGGTGATCTCAGAGCCCAGGAGGTTGTAGGGATACTGGTCCGTGATAAAGGTGTAGGCAAATTTCTGATCCTTCCTTTCCAGGATGAAGCGGAGCACGTCGTTGGTCTCTACGTATCCGTCAAATCCCATATCCAGTACAGGGGCGGGCCGATTCTGGGCCATCACGGCATCCCAGGTTTTGTTGCTGATACTGCGGTAGGTGACGGCTATGGCGGTGGGATCGATGTCGACGGGGGTGTTGTAGCAGTACTCCAGATAGCCGCCGGTGAGTTCCCAGTTGCCCGTGTGGGCCTGCAGGATCATGATCTGCCTGGCCCCGGCATACAGGCGGTTGAACTCTTCCGGATTGGTAATCTCCACCATGTGGCTGTTATGCAGCCGGGCCCGGCCTTTGGGACCGCGGCAGGCGCCAAACCAGATCATCTCCGTAAAGACCGTGGCCAGGTGCAGGTAGAAGCGTTTGCTGATGGCCTGCAGCTCTTCGTAGCTCTTTTGGGGGAAAGAACGGGACAGGTTGGTCATGACCACTTCCCGGCGGTAGTGGAGGACATCTCTGAGGAGCCACGCGATGCGCCGGCCCCACCAGCGGTGGAAGGCCAGCGGAAGGTGTCCCTGCAGGCGCAGGAGACCCCCGGCGAAACGGGCTCCAAAGGATGTTCTTTGCTTACTCATCAGTTTACAAATATAATCAATTTATAGCTAAACCCCAAAGGGCAAAAAGATTTGTTTTTCTCGGAGAAAATGTCTATTTTTGCAGTCCTTTTTGAGCATCCACTGGTCTCAAAAAGTATAAAACATTTATTAACAATTAATTAACAAACAATGGTTAACCAGTACGAAACCGTTTTCATTGCAACTCCCGTTTTGTCTGACACCCAGATGAAGGAAGCGGTTGCCAAGTACGTCAAGCTCATCACCGACAACGGCGGTGAGGTTGTGTACCAGGAGGATTGGGGCCTGCGTCAGCTCGCTTATCCCATCCAGCACAAGACCACAGGTTTTTATTACCTGATCGAGTTCAAGGCCGACAGCCAGTTCGTTGCCACCCTCGAAACCCAGTATCACCGTGACGAGCGTATCATCCGCTTCCTCACTGTCGCTCTCGACAAGGATGCCGTTGCTTACGCCGAAAAGCGTCGCGCTAACAAGGCTGCCAAGGCTGCTGCTCCCGCTGCCGCCGAAGCTCCCGCTGCTGAATAATTAAGGAGGAAAGAATTATGGCAAACGAAAACAAAGAAATCCGCTATCTGAATCCCCCGACCGTGGAGGTTCGCAAGAAGAAATACTGCCGTTTCAAAAAGGCCGGTATCAAGTATGTAGATTACAAGGATCCTGAGTTCCTGAAGAAGTTCCTCAACGAGCAGGGTAAGATTCTCCCTCGCCGCATCACCGGTACTTCCCTCAAGTTCCAGCGCAAGGTTGCCCAGGCTATCAAGCGTGCCCGCTCCCTCGCCCTTCTTCCGTATGTTACTGACCTCCTTAAATAATCTGCCTTATGGAAATTTTGCTCAA
>CAMVJR010000025.1 GCA_947167855.1 uncultured Bacteroidales bacterium | reverse complement strand
GGGTATAGTCACCTTCAAATTCCTTGCGGGTTACCGAAACCTGCAGGGAGGATTCCGGAACATCGGCCCCATACAGGGCCTTGATGGCAGCGGCAGCCTGCTGCTGGATAAAGCTTTCTGCCGTCATCCCAGGTAGCCTTTAAGCAGTTTGGAACGGGAAGGGCTCTTGAGACGGCGGATGGCCTTCTCCTTGATCTGGCGCACACGCTCGCGGGTGAGGCCGAAACGCTCTCCAATCTCTTCCAGCGTCATTTCCTGGCAACCGATGCCGAAGAAAGACTTCACAATCTCCCGCTCACGGTCCGTGAGGGTGCTCAGGGCACGCTCAATCTCCGTATTGAGGCTCTCGTTCACCAGACCGCGGTCGGCAGACGGGGAATCGTCGTTGGGCAGGACATCCAGCAGGCTGTTGTCCTCACCTTCCACGAAGGGAGCGTCCACGCTGACGTGGCGGCTGCCCACGCGCAGGGTATCGGAGATCTTGTCCTTGGGAACGTCAATCATCTCGGAGAGTTCCTCGTTGGTAGGCTGGCGCTCGTTCTCCTGCTCAAAGCGGGTGAGAGCCTTGTTGATCTTATTCAGGGAGCCCACCTGGTTCAGAGGCAGACGGACGATACGGCTTTGTTCGGCCAGGGCCTGCAGAATGCTCTGGCGGATCCACCACACGGCGTAGGAAATGAATTTGAAACCACGGGTTTCGTCGAACTTCTCGGCGGCTTTGATGAGGCCCAAATTGCCCTCGTTGATGAGGTCGGGCAGGCTCAGACCCTGGTTCTGATACTGTTTGGCAACAGATACTACGAAACGGAGGTTGGCACGGGTCAGTTTTTCCAGAGCCTCCTGGTCACCTTTGCGAATGCGCTGGGCCAGTTCCACTTCTTCATCGGGGGTAACGAGTTCCTCGCGGCCGATTTCCTGCAGGTACTTGTCCAGCGACGCGCTCTCGCGGTTGGTGATGGACTTGGTGATCTTTAATTGACGCATTATCTTACTATAAATATTTCGGTCAGCTCCTACGGTAAGGAACTGACCGAAAAACTCAAATTATTGCGGCAATTCCTTACTTGCCGAAGCCGAAGTAGAAGGCTTTGCCGCTTCTGTCTACGCCTTCGATATATACGGCGCGATCCGCTTTCTTTGCCTTTGCTACAACTTCTTCGGGTTTGGAAACGGCGCTTCCGTTCACGTAGGCGATGACCGAACCCTGCCGGGCGCCTGCCTGTGCCATCTTGCCGCTTCCGAGGGAAACGATTTCTACGCCTCCCTTGAGGCCGAGGGATTTAAGGAGCTCCGGGCTTGCAGCCTTGAGGCTTGCACCGTAGAACGTTATGCCGCCATCTGCATCCATTTCGCCGTTCTCCTGTACGGAAGACTGGAACGTTGCCGTTGTATGGGCTTCCTTTCCGTCACGCACATAAAGGATATCGGCCTTGTCTCCGGGGTGGTAGCCGTTAACCTTTTCCTGGAGCGACGAAGCGTCTTTGATTGCTTCCCCGTCAATTGCAAGGATTACGTCTCCTTCCTTGAGGCCGGCCTTGTCGGCGGCGCCTCCCTTCGTAACCTCTCCAATATATACGCCGCTGACGGAAGAAAGTTTCATTTTGTCGGCAATTTCTTTGTTAACCGTACCCATGCGGATGCCCAGCACGGCGCGCTTGACGGAACCGAAGTCCATCAGGTCCTGAGCTACACGCTTAACGATGTTCACGGGAACGGCGAAGGAATAACCGGTGTAGGCGCCGGTCTGGGACACGATGGCGGTGTTAATACCCACCAGTTCGCCCTTCTTGTTCACCAGGGCACCACCGGAGTTGCCGGGGTTCACGGCGGCATCTGTCTGGATGAAAGATTCAATCTTGAATTCACCGGAATTGTCGGGCATGGAGCGGCCCTTGGCACTCACGATACCGGCGGTGATGGTGGAACGGAGCTGGGCGCCCAGAGGGGAGCCGATAGCCAGCACCCATTCTCCCAGACGCAGCTGATCGCTGTCCCCCATGGGAAGGGCGGGAAGGTCAGTGGCGTCCACTTTGATAATAGCCACGTCCGTGGCGGGGTCTGTACCCACTACGGTGGCCTCATACTGGTCGTTGTTGTTCAGGGTTACCTGAATCTTGGTAGCACCGTTTACCACATGGTTGTTGGTTACGATGTAACCGTCGGGGCGGATGATGACACCGGAGCCGCTACCGCGCTGCTCACGCGGCTGGCCAAAACCATAACCGTTTCCGAATCCAAAGAAGAATTCGAAGGGATCTACGGAACGGGACTGGCTCTGGACGGTTACCTCTACATATACTACAGACTCTACGGCCGTTTCTGCGGCATAGGTGAAGTCCGGATAATCGGTCTCTGCCAAATTGACAGTGCGATACTCTACGGCGTTGCCGGAGGCGTCCTTGACCACGGTGGTGGCAAGGGTGGGCTCCAGGGTCTTCGGTTCAGAAGCTTTTACCACGGCATAGGCGGTAAGGCCACCTGCTACCACGGAAAGCAGTACAGTCAAGAATCCTCTTTTCATATTATCTGTGTTTTAAAATATTTTCCGAACGTCCTTTTACTCAAAAGGTGTGCCATTACAATTTTTTGTGCGAATCATTTGCGTTCTTAAATTTTCTTAATACCTTTGTAGCACATGACAACGATGAACGCATACCACCATCATCACCGTACCCCCCAGGTCCGGTAGGTTTTTCGTATGCATACACCCATACAAGGCTTGCCGGAACTCCGGTGAGCCTTTTTTATGTTAATAAATTTACACTCAATATGTTAAGACTAGCAATTCAATCCAAAGGACGTCTGAGCGACGAGAGCACCGCCCTCCTCAAAGAGATAGGCGTGAGCCTGGACGACTCGCACCGCAAGTTCCTCCTGCAGGCCCAGGGCCTTCCGCTGGAACTGCTGTACCTGCGGGACGACGACATCCCCCAGGTGGTCTCCGACGGCACCGCCGCCCTGGGCATCGTGGGCCTCAACGAAGTAGAGGAGCGGGGCCTTCCCGTGAAAATTGTTAAGAAACTGGGCTTTGGCAACTGCCGCATCTCGCTGGCCGTTCCCAAAAACGCCGGCTACGACGGTCCCCAGTGGTTCAACGGCAAGCGCATCGCCACCTCCTACCCCAATATCCTCAACCAATGGTTGCAGGAGAACGGCGTAAGCGCCAAGGTGCAGGTAATCACCGGCTCCGTGGAAGTGGCGCCCGCCGCCGGCATAGCCGACGCCATCTTTGACATTGTCTCCTCCGGCGGCACGCTGGTAGCCAACGGCCTGCTGGAAGTGGAGAAAGTCTTCTGGTCGGAAGCCGTCCTCATCTCTGCCGGAAACCTTGGGGCCGAAGGCGAGGAAATCCTGAAAGAAATGCTCTTTCGCATAGATTCGGCCCAGGTGAGCCGCGGCAAGAAATACCTTCTGATGAACATTCCCACCGCCGCAGTGGACGAGGCCATCCGCATCATCCCTGCCATGCGAAGCCCCACCATTATGCCCCTCGCGGCCGAAGGCTGGTGCTCCATGCACTCCGTGGTGGATGAGGCCGACCTTTGGGACAAAGTGAAACTGCTGAAGGCCATCGGGGCCGAAGGCATCCTGGTGCTGAACATTGACAAAATCATTCCTTAAGATATGATCCAGATTCTGCAGAACCCGTCCCGGGATACCTGGGAAGCCCTGTGCCGCCGTCCCGCCTCCGACAATCCGGTGGTGCTGGAACGCGTCAAAGGGATCCTCCGGCGCGTGAAAGAGCAGGGCGACGAAGCCCTCCGCGCCCTTTCCCAGGAGATTGACGGCCGTCCGCTGGACGCCATCGAGGTAAGCCCGGCCGAAATCAAGAAGGCCGAAGAGAGCGTCTCCCCTGCCGTCAAGGCCGCCGTGGCCGATGCGGCCGCCCACATCCGCGCCTTCCACGAGGCCCAGAAGCCCCGCGAGATCAGCATGGAGACCGCCCCCGGCGTACGCTGCATCCAGCGGCCCGTCCCCATCCAGCGGGTGGGCCTGTACATCCCCGGCGGCAGCGCTCCCCTCTTTTCCACCGTGCTCATGCTGGCCCTTCCGGCCCAGATCGCCGGCTGCCCCGAGGTGGTGCTCTGCACCCCTGCCCAGAGCCCAGAAGTGTTGTATGCCGCCGCCGTTTGCGGCGTCCACCGCATCTTCCGTCTGGGTGGTGCCCAGGCCATTGCCGCCATGGGCTATGGCACGGAGAGCGTCCCGGAGGTGGACAAGATCTTTGGCCCGGGCAACCAGTATGTGACCACCGCCAAGCAGCTGCTGAGCGCCGGCACCGTGGCCATTGACATGCCCGCCGGCCCTTCGGAGGTCATGGTGCTGGCCGATGCCTCCACCCCCGCCGCCTTTGCCGCCGCCGACCTCCTCTCCCAGGCCGAACACGGTCCTGACAGCCAGGTGATGCTGGTGTGCGAGTCGGAGGCTACCTGCCAGAAGATCCTGGACGAAGTGGATCGGCAGACCGCCCTTCTGCCCCGCAGCGCTATTGCCCTGCAGGCCCTGGAGAAGAGCCGGGCCTTTATCTTCGGCCCGGAAGAGACCGTTGCCTTTGCCAATACGTATGCTCCCGAGCACCTGATCATTGCTACGGAGAACCCCTGGACCCTGGCCAACCGCATTACCAATGCCGGCAGCGTGTTTGTGGGTCCCTATACGCCGGAAAGCGCCGGCGACTACGCCTCCGGCACCAACCACACCCTTCCCACCTGCGGCTGGGCCCGCGCCTTCAGCGGCATCAACCTGGACAGTTTCTACCGCAAGATGACCCTGCAGGAAATCAGTCAGGAAGGCCTCCGGGGCCTCTCCCAAACCATTGTAACCATGGCCCAGGCCGAAGGACTTCAGGCCCACGCCAACGCAGTAACCGTAAGAATATGATCGAACTTGAACAACTGGTGCGTCCCAATATCCGCACCCTCTCCCCCTACTCAACGGCCCGTGACGAGTGCCAGGGAGCCCCCGACATCTTCCTGGATGCCAACGAGAGCCCCTATCCGGGCATTGGGTACAACCGCTATCCGGATCCCCGGCAGAAGGCCCTCAAGGAGCGCGTATCGGCCCTGAAAGGACTGCCGGTGGAAAACATCTTCCTGGGCAACGGAAGCGACGAGGCCATTGACCTGATGTTCCGCCTCTTCTGCACGCCGGGGCAGGACAACGCCGTGGCCATTGTGCCCAGCTATGGCATGTACGCCGTGGCGGCCGATATCAACGACGTCCAGATGCGCGGCGTGGCGCTGGGACCGGATTTTTCCCTGCCGGTGGAGGAGCTTCTGAAAGCCGCCGACGAGCGCACCAAGCTCCTGTTCCTCTGCAGCCCCAACAACCCTTCGGGCAATGCCTTTGAGGCAGCCGAAATCCTGGAGCTGGTGGACCGCTTCCCCGGCATCGTGGTGCTGGACGAGGCATATGCCGATTTCAGCGCCAAGGGCAGCCTGCGCCTGCAGATTGCGAATCGGCCCAACCTGGTGGTGCTGCAGACCTTCTCCAAGGCCTACGGCATGGCCGGCCTGCGCCTGGGAATGGCCTTTGCCAACGCCTACATCATTGACCTCATGAACCGGGTCAAGTACCCTTACAACATCAGCCAGGCCACGCTGGATGCTGCCGTGAAGGCCCTGGACGAGCCCGTCCTGGCCCGGGTAGCCCAGATTGTGGTGCAGCGGACGCGGCTGTCATCGGCCCTTCTCCGCTTTTCCTTTGTGAAGAAGCTCTGGCCCAGCGACGCCAACTTCCTGCTGGTGCAGGTGACCGACCCCGACGGGCTGTACCAGCACCTCCTGAAAGACGGCATCATTGTGCGCAACCGCTCGCGCGTGAGCGGCTGTGCCGGCTGCCTCCGCATCACGGTGGGCACCCCTTCCGAAAACGACAACTTGCTTAAATCCCTTGCCACTTATGAATAAAGTAATCTTTGTAGACCGCGACGGCACCCTCCTCAAGGAACCCGCCGACGAGCAGATTGACGCCCTGGACAAGGTGGAATTCGTACCCGGTGCCATTTCCGGCATGAAGGCCCTCACGGGCCTGGGCTACGAGCTGGTCATGGCCTCCAACCAGGACGGGCTGGGCACCCCGGCCTTTCCGGAAGAAACCTTCTGGCCCGCCCAGAACCTGCTTCTGAAGACGCTGGAAGGAGAAGGCGTTGTGTTTGACGACATCCTCATCGATCCGTCGTTCCCGGAGGACAACTCCCCCTGCCGCAAGCCCGGGACCGGTATGTTTGGCAAGTACCTGGACGGATCTTACGATCTGGCTAACTCCTGGGTCATCGGGGACCGCGAAACGGATCTGCAGTTGGCCGCCAACCTGGGCGCCCGCGGACTCCAGCTGGGCCCGCTCACGTGGGAGCAGATTGTGGAGACCATCCGCAGCACCGAACGCAGCGCCGTGGTGGCCCGCAAGACTTCCGAAACGGACATCTACGTAAGGGTGGACCTGGACGGAAAGGGCCCCTCCGGCGTGGACACCGGCCTCAAGTTCCTGGACCACATGCTTACCCAGCTGGTCCATCACGGTGGCCTGGCGCTGGAAATCCGCTGCAAGGGAGACCTGGAAGTGGACGAGCACCACACCATGGAAGACGTAGCCATCGCCCTGGGAGAAGCCATCCGGCAGGCCCTGGGAGACAAGCGGGGCATCGAGCGGTACGGCTTTGCCCTTCCCATGGACGAAAGCCGCGCCCTGGTGCTGCTGGACTTCGGAGGCCGCAGTGAGCTGGTCTGGGACGTCCAGTTTACCCGGGAATACATTGGAGACGTGCCCACGGAGATGTTCCGCCACTTCTTCAAATCCCTCTCGGACGCCCTGCGCGCGAACCTCTACGTGCAGGCCCGCGGAGAGAACAACCACCACCTGGCCGAAGGCATCTTCAAGGCCCTGGCCCGCAGCATCAGGCAGGCCGCCCGCCGCAATGTCTTCTCGTACGATTTACCCTCCAGCAAAGGACTCTTATGATAACGCTTGTAGACTACGACGCCGGCAACATCCGCTCGGTGGGCAACGCCCTCTCCCGGCTGGGCGCGGAGTATGAACTTACGGCCAATCCGGCCCGCATTGCCGCGGCGTCCAAAGTGATCCTGCCCGGTGTGGGCAACGCCGCCGAGGCCATGGAGCACCTGCGGGAGCGGGGGCTCTGCGAGGTAATCCGCAACCTGCGCGTGCCCGTCCTGGGCATCTGCGTGGGCCTGCAGGTGCTCTGCAAAAGCTCCGAGGAAGGGCCGGTGGACTGCCTGGGCATCTTTGACGCCCGCATCCGCCGCTTCCCGGAAAGCCCCGAGGCCAAGGTGCCCCACATGGGCTGGAACAACATCGGCAATCTGGAGAGCAAGCTCTTCAAGGACCTGCCCGGCGGCAGTTACGTGTACTTTGTGCACTCCTACTACCCGGAGCTTTGCCCCGACACCATAGCCACCTGCCGGCACGGGGAGACACTCTTCAGTGCCGCCCTCCGCTGGGAGAACTTCTACGGCACGCAGTTCCACCCGGAAAAGAGCGGTTCGGCCGGTGCCGCCATCCTCCAAAACTTCCTGGCGCTATGATTCAGATTATTCCCGCCATCGATTTGATGGAAGGCCGATGCGTCCGCCTTACCAAGGGCGACTACGGCCAGAAGAAAGTATACGACGGCTCCCCCGTGGACGTAGCTTGGCAGTACGCCGACGCCGGCGTTTCCCGGATCCATCTGGTGGACCTGGACGGCGCCAAGGCCGGAGAGCCCCGCAACCTGAAGACGCTGGAAGCCATCGCCGGCGCCGTGCCCTGCCAGTTGGAATGGGGCGGCGGCATTGGCGGCTCCGAGGCTCTGGAAAGCGTCTTTTCGGCCGGCGCCTCCCATGCCATAGCGGGCAGCGCAGCCGCCCTGAAGCCCGAACTGTTTGAATCCTGGCTTTCCCGCCATGGCGCCCGCATGATCCTGGGGGCCGATGTCCGCGACGGGCAGATTGCCGTCAAGGGCTGGCTGGAGCAGGTGCCGGTGGGCATCGACGCCCTGGTGGAGCGCTTCCTGCCTCTGGGCCTGAAGGAATGCATTGTCACGGACATCTCCCGCGACGGCATGCTCCAGGGCCCTTCCACGCCCCTGTATCAGCGCCTGCAGCAGGCTTTCCCGGCGGTCTCCTTTACGGTTTCCGGCGGCATTTCCTCGGTGGAGGATATCCGCACGCTGGACAGCCTGGGCCTCCGGAAAGTCATTGTGGGCAAGGCCCTTTACGAGCAGCGTATCACCCTTAAAGACTTGAAAGAATGGTTGCCAAACGCATAATCCCCTGCCTGGACGTCAAGGACGGACAGGTGGTCAAAGGCATTAACTTCGAAGGCCTCCGCGAGGTGGGTGACGCCGTGGAAATGGGCGCCCAGTATGCCCGGGAGGGGGCCGATGAACTGGTGTACCTGGATATCAGCGCCAGCCGGGAAGGCCGCCGCACCTTTGCCGCCCTGGTGGAAAAGATTGCCGAAAGGATCGACATTCCCTTCACCGTGGGAGGCGGGATCGGCTCGCTGGAAGACGCCGCGCGCCTGCTGGACGCCGGGGCCGACAAGGTCTCGGTGAACAGCGCCGCCCTGGCGCGGCCGGAGCTCATCAGCGAACTGGCCGGCAAGTACGGCAGCCAGTTTGTGGTGGTGGCCATCGATGCCAAGCAGATGGACGGCCAGTGGATCTGCACCACCCACGGCGGTAGCCGCTTCACGGAGCGGGAGCTTTACTCCTGGGCCCGGGAAGCGCAGGAGCGCGGAGCCGGCGAGATCCTGTTCACCTCCATGGACCACGACGGCACCAAGGCCGGCTACGCCTGCGACGTGTATGCCCGCCTCTGCACCGACCTCTCCATCCCGGTCATCGCCTCCGGCGGCGCCGGCAGCGTACAGGACATCGTGGACGTACTCACGGTGGGCAAGGCCGATGCCGCCCTGGCCGCCAGCATCTTCCACTACGGAGAAATCCCCATTCCGGTTTTAAAACAGGCCCTCAAAGCCGCAAATGTTAACGTAAGATGAAATTCAGTGATTTCAAATTGGACAAGACCGGCGACGGACTGCTGCCGGTGATTGTGCAGGACGCCACCACCCTCAAAGTGCTCATGCTGGGCTACATGAACCAGGAGGCCTTTGAAAAGACGCAGGCCGAAGGACGGGTGACCTTCTGGTCCCGGGGGCGGCAGTGCCTCTGGACCAAGGGAGAGACCAGCGGGAACTACCTGCACGTGGTGAACATGTACCCGGACTGCGACGCCGACACCCTGCTCATCCAGGCCCGGCCCGACGGTCCCACCTGCCACCGCGGCACCACCGCCTGCTTCGACACGCCGGAGGAGGAGGGCTTCGTGCGGTCCCTATCGGCCCTGATCCAGAAACGGCATCAGGAGATGCCGGAGGGCTCCTATACCACCAAGCTCTTTGTCAAGGGGCCCAAGGTCATTGGCAAGAAGGTGGGAGAAGAGGCCGTGGAGGCCGTGATTGAGGCCGTGGACGGCAACCGCGACCGCTTTGTCTACGAGGCTTCCGACCTGGTGTACCACCTGCTGGTGCTGCTGGAAAGCCAGGGAGTCAGCGTTCAGGACCTGGAAAAGGAGCTGACGCTCAGGCACAAATAAAATAGGGGGCAGATGCGGGCTTTTTGTGAGAAAATGATTATATTTGTGAGTTGAGATTATAAAGAAAAAGAGATATGAATCTGACCATTTCCAGCACCCTCCTCCTTAAGGCCCTGATGGACGTTTCCAAGGCCATTCCGTCCAAGTCTCCGCTTCCCATCCTGGAGAACTTCCTCTTTGTACTCAAGGACGGCAAATTGGAAATCACCGCCTCGGACTCCGAGCTCACCCTCCGCACCGCCATTGAGGTGGACAGCGCAGAGGAAGACGGCTCCGTGGCCGTTCCCGCCCGTCACATGACGGACCTCCTGAAGGAACTGCCGGACCAGCCCCTCCGCATCAAGACGGTGTCGGACGCCTCCTTCGAGTGCAGCTGGGCCAGCGGTAACTCCGTGCTGCCCTACTTCCCCGCAGACGACTATCCGGAAATCAAAACCACCGGAGACGACGCCCTCAAGGTCACCTTCCCCGCAGAAAGCCTGGTAGACGGCATCCAGAGCACCATCTACGCCACCGCAGATGACGAGATCCGTCCCGCCATGAACGGTATTTTCTTTGACATTGATCTCACCAGCACCACCCTTGTGGCCTCAGATTCCCACAAGCTCATCTGCTACACCACCCAGGACGTCAAGGCCTCCGAGAAGGCCTCCTTCATCCTGCACAAGAAGCCGGCCGCCGTGCTGCGCTCCATCATCGGCAAAGACGTAGAGAACGTAGAGATTGCCTTTGACAGCTCCACCGCCCAGTTCACCTTTGGCAGCACCACCATGGTCTGCCGCCTGGTAGTGGGCAAGTATCCCAAGTACCGGGATGTCATCCCCATGAACAACTCCAACGTTCTGCAGATAGACCGTCAGCTCCTCCTCAACACGGTAAAACGTGTGGCTGTGTGCGCCAACAAGGCCTCCAACCACATCAAATTCACCCTCAAGGAGGGCCAGCTGGAGATTTCCGCCCAGGATCTGGGTTTTGCCCTGGCCGCCTATGAGAAGATCAACTGCAACTACGCAGGAGACGAGCTCACCATCGGCTTCAAGAGCACCTTCCTCACGGAGATCCTGGCCAACATGAGCTGCACCGGCATGGTGATCAAGTTCGCAGACGCCCGCCGCGCCGCCCTCATCCTTCCCGCCGAAGAAGAGGCCGAGACCGAAAAGGTCTGCGGAATCCTTATGCCCATTATGATCCAATAGCATCGCAGAATCAAGGTATCTCTTTCTGAACCGTCGCTTTGCGACCCCTCCCACTTCGTGGGCCCCTCCCTCTTATGAAGCCGAGGGTGGCTACAGGTTCAGAAAGAGATACCTTGATTCATGCTAGTAAACTTTATATATGGAACTGAACTTAGAGAAACCCCTACTCTTTTTTGATATCGAGAGTACTGGATTGAATATCGCTACAGATTGTATTTGTGAGCTGAGTTTTGTGAAGGTGTTTCCCGGAGGGGAAACGCGGATCAAGACGTGGCGTTTCAAGCCTTGGGACTATGTGGCCCAGCGGCAGTATCCCATTCATCCGCAGGCATCGGCCGTGAATGGCCTCAAGGATGAGGACTTGGCGGGATGCCCCCGGTTCTTCGAATGCGTGGACGAGGTCCTGGAATGGCTCTCGGACGCAGACCTGGCCGGATTCAACAGCGCCAAGTTCGACCTTCCCATGCTGGCCGAAGAAATAGAACGTGTACGCACGTACACCCAGAAGGAAATCGATGTAGACCTCCACGCCAAGCTCATGGTGGACGTCCAGAACATCTATCACTATATGGAGCCGCGCAACCTCAAGGCCGCTTACCGCTTCTACTGCGGAGGAGAAGACTTTGAGAACGCCCACACCGCCGAGGCCGATACCGTAGCCACCTACGAGGTTCTCAAGGGCCAGCTGGACATGTATCCGGACAAACTCAAGAACGACGTGGGCTTCCTGGCTACCGTAGCGGGCCGTCCCCGTACCGTGGACTATGCCGGCCGCCTCATCCTGGGAGACAACGGAGAGGCCGTGGTCAGCTTTGGCAAGCACAAGGGCAAGACCGCCCGCGAGGTGTGGAACACCGAACCCTCCTACTTTGCCTGGATCGAAGGCGGAGACTTCACCCTGGACACCAAGCGCCAGTTCGCCCGCCTCAAGAACCAGTTCCAGAAAGAACGCAAAGAAGCCCTCAACCGCCCCGCCACCACGGACGAGCTCCAGGGCCTTCGCGACAAATATTCTACCGGGAAACTCTTCTAATAGTTTCACAATTAACCATCTCTAGCTTCGGAGCGAAGCGACCCAGGGGGTTTGGGGGATTAGTCCCCCAATAAATCGAAGATTTTTTGTACCTTTGTCCTTGGACAAAGGTGTATTCTCTTCGTGCCGAAGGAATCTGAAAAGGGAAGCCGGTGAAAGTCCGGAACTGTGCCCGCAGCTGTGAACTCCTTAACGGTCCGGTAAACATGCCATTGCTTAGTGCGAGAAGGCGCCGCGCCGGGAGCAGTCAGAAGACCTGCCTTGTCAAGTTTAACGTAGGGGCTCGGGGACAAGCTTCGGTATAAGCGCTTACATAATGCTTTTTTCTCTTATGACGGCTGCCGTTTTGATGGCAGCCCAGCCTGACACCTTGCAGGCAGTGACCGTGGTAGCAGACCGCGGCGTGGTGGTATCCCGTACCGATACCGTAAAAATCTCTTCTTCCCTTAACGTTGCCTCCATCCTTCAGACCCTTCCGGGCCTCTATGTGGGTGATTACGGCGGGTATTCCGGCCTCAAGAGCGCCAGCCTCCGTGGCTTTGGCAGTGCCCACACGGCCATCTATGTAGATGGTGTACGGGTTGGAAACGTGCAGTCCGGCCAGGCCGATCTGGGCAATCTGGACCTCGCATCCTTTGGCTCCATCGTGGCAGACTATGCCCAGAACAGTCTGTCCTTTATCACCGCCCGTCCGGTGTTCCATAACGGTCCGGTGACCGGAACCGTAAGCTTACAGGGTGGCTCCTTCAGCACTTGGAAGCCTTACGGAAATATCGCTTTCCGTCTCTCTCCCAAGGTGAGCCTGTCCACCCACGTGGGCGGCCTCATCACCAAGGGCGCCTTCCCCCTTTCCGATGGCACCGTCTGGGGAAACAACGACATGAAGCAGATTCAGGCAGGGGCCGATCTCTTCGGCCTTCTCAATGGCGGCGACTATCACGCCAAAGTTTCCTATAATGGAGCAGACCGCGGAACGCCCGGTTCCATCTCCTGGCCTTCTACCGACCGCCAGAAAGACCGCAACATTGCCGTCCAGGGCCTCCTGCGCAAGGCTTTCAGCCCTATCTATACCCTCCATCTGAGTGCCAAAGGCGCCTATGACGATCTCCAATACCTGAGCGAATGGAGTGACAGCCGGTACCAGCAAACCGAACTGCAGCTCAATTCTTCCCATAAGTTCCAAATCAAAGACTGGTGGGCCGTCTCCGCAACCTTGGACCTTGGCTGGGACAAGGTAGTCTCTGAACTCTATACAGACTCCCGCCTGAGTACCGTGGTAGCCCTGGGTTCGGCCTTCCGTCTGGACCGTTTCAAGGCCGATGTCGCCCTGGAGTATGCCGGCGTGTTTGACAATGGCCTTACCACTTGGAACAGCCTCTCTCCCTCGGTTGACCTGCGTTTCACCCCGGTGGAAGGTCTGGACGTAGTGGCCTTTGGCCGCCGTGCTTACCGCACCCCTACCTTCAACGAGCTTTACTATCCCGGCTACGGAAACCCGGACCTCAAGCCCGAGGATGCCTGGCTCACCGACCTGGGCCTGGACTTTGTCCGCCCTGTGGGTGTCTGGACCCTCAAAGCCCGTCTGGATGGCTACTACAATATCCTGAATAACAAGATTATCTCTGCTCCTTCCCCGGATGACCCCTGGGTATGGCTGCCCTACAACATAGGTAAGGTAAATGCCTGGGGCGCCGATTTACTGGCCGATGCACACTTTGTCTCCGGCAACTGGAAGGGAGGCGTAAGTGCCCGCTATGGCTGGCAGAAAGCCCTGGACAAGACCCCGGACAGCACAACCCTGAATGAGCAGATTCCTTATGTGGCCCGCCATACCGTTGTGCTGAACGGAGATGTGGATTGGAAAGGACTGAGCCTGAACGCAGTGTTGAACCTCCGTTCGGGCCGCCGGGACGGAACCGGCGAAATGCCCAACTGGAACACCCTGGACCTTACTCTTGGGAAGTCCTTCTGCCTGGGAAAGGCCGGCGTTCTGGGTGTGAAAGTGAGCGCCTATAACCTCCTCAACCACCACTACGAGGTCATCCGTGACTATCCCATGCCCGGTCGCAGTATCATGGGCGGAATAGAATATAAGTTCTGATGTTACTGAGTCTCTTATACGTTTTATTGTCTGGGATCGCCCTTCCTGTGGGCGGTATCCAGATGCAGTATCTGTGGCGCAACCAGCTCGGGGATGTCTATAGCCTCGGGCTGGGCAGCGCTGCCTGTCTGGGCGCCGCAGCCGCTACCATGAGCGGCTGGTGCTCCCTTACGGTGGGCAGCTTCATCTGCACCCTGATCTGCACCATCATCTGCTTCTTTGTCACCCTGAAGGTGAATACGCAGCAGCTTATTACCTTCGGCATCCTTTTTGGCACCTTCATCGGCTCCCTGGGAACCATTGTGGTGACCAACGCCCCCACCGGTGACCATCTCAAGCAGTATTACCTGTGGGGCGCCGCCAACTTCCGCCTGGAAGGGGTGGTTCCCGGAGACATTGTGTTTTCGCTGGTGCTGTTTGCCGTGGGCTTTGGCGTAGCCCTGTGGCAGGCCGGCCGCCTCACCCGACATTTCAAGGAAGAGATTGAGATACCCAATGTGGACAAAGCCTGGCTGCTGCTGGCCATCATGTGCCTGGTAACCAGCGCCGTGAGCATCTGCGGCCCCATCGGCTTCATCTCCCTGGGCGTGCCCAACCTGAGCCGGCTCATCTGCAAGAGCCAGGACATCCGCAAGCACTACTGGATCAGCAGCGCCATGGGTGTGGGGCTGCTCCTGGTCACCTATCTGGTGGTAGAGTTCGTGAATTTTGGCATTTATCTCCCCATCAGCGCAACAATGGCCATCATTGCGTTGCCGCTGATGGCCATGATCTTTGTCAAAACTCCCGAAAAGGAGATGTAGAGGCGTCGCAGGTCCCCAAAAATCCGCCGACCTGCGACGGTACAATGCACAGAAGGCCGATAAGCGTCGCTGGTCAGCGAAAAAATGAGGACCTGCGACAGAAAATAGGGGGACCTGCGACGGAACGCAGCGGCACCTGCGACATTGAGAGGCGGTGGGGCGAAGAGCCCTACATCAGCCACTTGGACATGTCCTTGCCGGCTTCCTGGCCTTTGCGGATTTCGGTGGAGGAGATGGTGACCAGCGGGGCTTTCAAGAGCCAGATCTTATAGTCCGGATTCTCTCTGAGAAGCCGGGCTTTTGCATAGCCCCGGTGATAGCCCTTGCGGGGGAAGACGGCTACGCCGTATTCCAGCAGGATACGCTCGTGATAGCGCCAGCCGGAGAAGTTGGCCAGGTTATCGGCCCCGATGATTAGGGTGAAATCGTTTTGCGGTTCCCTTTCCCGGAGGGCATCCAGCGTGCGGATGGTATACTGCGGCGGAAGCATCTTGAGCTCGATATCCTGCGCCACCACCCTGAGATCTGGGTGGCGGGCGATGGCCTCCAGCGCCGCATCGTAGCGGTCCTGCCCGGCGGGAAGGCTGTGGGTCTGCTTGAAAGGGTTCTGGGGCGTAACCACCAGGTATACCAGATCGAAGCCGGCTTCTTGGGTAAGAAAACGGATAATGGCTTCGTGCCCTATGTGCAGGGGATTGAAGCTGCCGCTGTACACTGCTATCTTCATGCGGGTACAAAGTTATAGTTTTTTTGACTATATTTGTATGATTAGCAAAAACGATTGTCTATGTCCGGTAAAGTTCTCATCTTTTCGGCCCCTTCCGGCAGCGGGAAGAGCACCATTGTGAACCATCTTCTGGGCCTGCATCCGGAGATTGAATTCTCCGTATCGGCCACTTCCCGCCCGCCCCGCGGCGCAGAGCAGGATGGTGTGGAGTACCTCTTCTATTCGGCCGATATCTTCCGCGCCCTGGTGGCCCAGGACAAGTTTGTAGAGTATGAGGAAGTATACCCGGACCGCTTCTACGGCACCCTCAAGAGTGAGGTCAACCGCATCTGGGCCAAGGGCCACGTGATTATCTTTGACGTGGATGTCAAAGGCGGCGTCTCGCTCAAAAAGTACTTTGGGGATGCAGCCCTGTCCGTCTTTATCCAGGCCCCGTCCGTGGAGGAACTCCGCCGGCGGCTCATCGCCCGCGCCACGGATCCCATGGACGCCATCGAAACGCGCGTAGCCAAGGCGGCCGAAGAAATGACCTACGCCCCCAAGTTTGACAAGGTCCTGATCAACGATGACCTGGAAACGGCCTACAAAGAGGCCGAAGAGCTCGTAAACAACTTTTTAACACACTGATATGAAACGAATTACCGCAACGATTGCGCTCCTTTCCGCACTGGTAGGGAGTGCGCTGGCCGCGCCCGCAGAGGAAGCCCGTCTGCTTCGCTTCCCGGCCACCAACGGAACCGATGTAGTCTTCTCCTATGCCGGAGACCTCTGGACCGTTCCGCTGCAGGGCGGCGAGGCCCACAGGCTCACTTCCCACATCGGTTATGAGATGTTTGCCCGCTACTCCCCCGATGGCAAGACCATTGCCTTCACCGGAGAATACGACGGCAACCGTGAGGTTTACAGCATCCCCGCCCAGGGTGGAGAACCGGTCCGTATCACCTTTACGGCCACCAACCATCGCGACGACCTGGGAGACCGCATGGGCCCCAATAACATCGTCATGACCTGGAGCCCGGACGGCAAGAAGATCGTGTTCCGCAACCGTACCGGAGACGGTTTCGAGGGCTTGCTGTGGACTGTAGCCCCTACCGGCGGCATGCCCACCCAGATTCCCCTCCCGGAGGGCGGCTGGTGCAGCTACTCCCCCGACGGGTCCAAACTGGCCTACAACCGCGTGATGCGTGAATTCCGCACCTGGAAGTACTACCGCGGCGGCATGGCCGACGACATCTGGATTTACGACCCCAAGGCCCAGAAGGTGACCAATATCACCAACAACGTAGCCCAGGACATCTTCCCCATGTGGGTGGGAGAGGAGATTTACTTCGCCTCCGACCGCGACATGACCATGAACCTGTTCGTGTACAACACCCGAACCGGCCAGACCCAGAAGGTAACCAACTTCAAGGAATACGACGTCAAGTTCCCGTCCACCGACGGCAAGACCATCGTGTTTGAAAACGGTGGCTGGCTGTACAAGCTGGATCCCGCCACCAAGCAGAGCGTCAAGATCCCTGTAACGCTGGCCACCGATGCCGTTTATGGCCGGGAAGAGCGCCGTCAGCTGGAGTACCGCAATGCTTCCAGCCTGTCCGCCGCCCCCGACGGTTCCCGCATGGTGGTCACCGCCCGCGGCGAGGTCTTTGACGTGCCCGTGGGCAAGGGTGTCACCCGCAACCTCACCCGCTCCTCCAACTCCAACGACCGCGGCGCCACCTGGAGCCCGGACGGCAAGTGGATTGCCTGGATTGGAGACGCCACCGGAGAGACCGAGGTATACCTCTACGATGTCAAGGGCAATACCACCAAGCAGCTCACCAAAGACAACGACACCTACATCCGCTCCCTGGGCTGGGCTCTGGACAGCAAGCATATATACTACACGGACCGCAAGAACCGCTTCGTGGAAGTGGACCTTTCCGGCAGCAAGCGCACCGTCATGGAGAACCCCGAGGCCGAATTCCGCTCCGTGGACATCTCCCCGGACAGCAAGTGGATCACCTACACCCGTCCCGCCAAGAACGAGATGGACATTGTATATCTCCGCAACCTCGAAAGCGGCAAGGAATATCCAGTGACCGAGCGTTGGTACAACAGCGGCAGCCCCCGCTTCAGCGCCGACGGCAAATACCTCATCTTCACCAGCGACCGCGACATGAATCCCCAGTACAGCCGCATCGAATGGAACTACAGCTTCCAGGACATGAGCGGCACGTACCTGGCCCTCCTGGCCAAGGACACCCCGTCCCCGCTCATCGCCAAGGATCCCGTTGTCTCCACCGAAAAACCCGCCGCTCCTGAGAAGAAGGCCGATGCTCCCAAGAAACCGGAAGCGGCCGCTCCTGCCGGGACCCGGATTGACCCCGACGGCATCACCGACCGCATTATCAAGCTGCCCTTCAAGGGCCGCAGCTACTACTCCGACGAAGGCAAGGTCTGGTACCTGGGCCGCGGCGGCACCCGCGTCTACGACTTCAAGACCGGCGAGGACAGCGAATGCTCCGACGCCTCCATGTGGCCCATCCCGGGCACCAAGAAGGCCGTCTTCCGCAAAGGCAGCAACGTGTTCATAGCCAATATCGGCCCCAAGGTAGGTCTCAAGGACAAGGCCGATCTGGGCAACCTGGTCACCAACATCGACTTCAACGAGGAATGGGCCCAGCTGTACGACGAAGTCTGGCGCGCTTTCCGCGACGGTTACTATCTGGAGAATATGCACGGCCGCGACTGGAACGCCGTCAAGGCCAAATATGAGGTTCTCCTCCCCTACGCCAAGACGCGTCTGGATGTGAACTACATCCTGGGAGAGATGATCTCCGAGGTGGCCAGCGGTCACTGCTACGTAACGCCCGGCGAGTATCCCAAGCCCGAGCGCGTGGAGATGGGTCTGCTGGGGGCCGAATTCTCCAAGGTGGCCGATGGTTTCCGCATCGACAAGATCCTGGAAGGCGCCACCTATCGGCCCGAACTCCGCTCCCCGCTCACCGAACCCGGCCTGGGTGTGAAGGAAGGCGACGTGATCACCGCCATCGACGGCGTTTCCCTCAAGGACGTTGATAACCTCTACAAGCTTCTCATTGGCAAGGCCGATGTGCTCACCGAGCTCACCATTAACGGCAAGAAGGTGGTTGTGAAACCCATCTCCGACGAAGGTCCCCTGTACCACTACGCCTGGGTGATGAAGAACATCCGCACCGTAGAAAAGCTCTCGGGCGGCCGCGTGGGCTACATCTACATTCCGGACATGAGCCAGGAAGGCCTGAGCGAATGGGCCCGCTACTACTATCCCCAGCTGGATAAGGAAGCCCTCATCGTGGACGACCGCGCCAACGGCGGCGGAAACATCTCGCCCATGATTATCGAGCGTTTGCAGCGCCATGTATACCGCATGACCATGCGCCGCGGCTCCACCCTCACCGGCACCGTGCCCGAAGGCACCCACACCGGCCCCAAGGTGCTCCTGATCAACAAGTACTCCGCCTCTGACGGAGACCTCTTCCCCTGGAGCTTCAAGGCCAACAACCTGGGTACCGTCATTGGCACCCGCACCTGGGGCGGTATCGTGGGCATCAGCGGTTCCCTGCCCTATGTGGACGG
>CAMVJR010000024.1 GCA_947167855.1 uncultured Bacteroidales bacterium | reverse complement strand
TCCTTGCC
The DNA here is from genome assembly GCA_947167855.1 of uncultured Bacteroidales bacterium. Classification (GTDB taxonomy): domain Bacteria; phylum Bacteroidota; class Bacteroidia; order Bacteroidales; family UBA932; genus Cryptobacteroides. Next base: position 20,127 of record CAMVJR010000024.1, on the reverse strand, counting down.
CTCGGACTCTCCGTAGAGCTGCTTCCACCATTCGGCCACATAGGTGAGCTTGGGGTTGTAGTTCACCAGGATCTCGGTGGTCTTGCCCAGCTCCGTGTTGAGGCAGTTACGCATGGCGGCGTAGATGATGGCGGGGTTCTTCTCGCTCTTGATCTCCAGGCCCTTGGCGGCATCCAGAGCGCCTTCTACCAGGGCGTTGATATCAAAGCCGGCCACGCAGATGGGCAGCAGGCCCACGGGGGTGAGCACGGAGAATCGGCCACCGACATTGTCCGGAACCACAAAGCTTACGTAGTTCTCCTGGGTGGACAGGGTCTTGAGGGCGCCCTTCTTGGCGTCGGTGATGGCTACAATACGATCGGCGGCTTCTTCCTTGCCGTAGTGGGTCTCCAGGTACTGCTTCACAATACGGAAGGCCACGGCGGGCTCGGTGGTGGTGCCGCTCTTGGAGATGACGATGCAGGCTACGTTGCGCTCGGCGGCCAGGTCCATGAGTTCGGCCAGGTATTCCTCGGAGAGGTTGTTGCCGGCGAAGACCACCTCGGGGGCGTCCTTACGCTTGAGCTGCTTGGCGAAGTTGTGGCTCAGGGCCTCCATCACGCACTTGGCGCCCAGATAGGAACCGCCGATACCAATGGCAATCACCAGATCCACACCCTTCTTCATCCACTTGTCGCGGATGGCTTCGTAGTTGTGGATCTCACGCTCGGTGATCTGGCGGGGGAGTTTCTTCCAACCCAGGAAATCATTACCGGCGCCGGTCTCGTTCTTAAGCACATCGAAGGCATCGAAAGCCTTGTTCACATACTCCTGATACTTGGCGGAATCCACAAATGATTCGCAACCATTAACGTCTACTTTGATCATAATATTGCGTTTTTAATTATTATCGTATTGATTAAAGCGTACAAAGGTACACATTTCTGCGGAATAATCCCTATCTTTGAGGTGTTATGAGACCCTCTTTTTTGCTTTTGGGACTTCTGGCAGCCTGCACCCAGGTGCCGGTTCCCACTATGGTAGATCTTCCGGACTTCAAGATGAGCGCCACGGAAATCACCAACGCCCAGTACGAGGCCTTTGACCCGTCCCACAAGTCCCTGCGGGGCTTTAAGGGTTTTTCACAGGCCGATGACGAGGCGGTGGTGATGGTTTCGTGGGAGGAAGCATCGGCCTACTGTGAATGGCTCTCCCGCAAGACCGGCCGGAGCTTCCGCCTGCCCACCGAGGCCGAATGGGAATATGCCTGCCGGGCGGGCAGCACCACGCCCTACAACACCGGGGAAGCTTTCCCGGAGAGCCAGTGGAAGGTGCAGAAGAACACCCGCGACAAGGAGCCTGTCTCGCTGCAAGTGGCTCAGTTTGCCCCCAATGCCTGGGGCTTGTACGACATGCACGGCAACGTGGAGGAGTGGTGCCAGGACCTGGTGGACGGCCAGTACCGTGCCGTCCGCGGCGGCAGCCACAACACGCCCGTGGAGTTCTTAAGGGCCGATTACCGCTGCGCCTCCATCCCGCAGGACCGTTCCGTGCTCCTGGGCTTCCGCATTGTGGAGGCCGAGCCGGGTGTAAAAGTGGCCTGGAACGCACACGAAACGGTGATTTTTGCAGAGCCCATCCCTTATGTGATCGCTCCGGTGGATGGAACTCCGTTCTATTCGCACAACCACCAGCCGGCGGTGACGTGGCTGCCGGGCGGCGGCCTGCTGGCCATCTGGTTCTCTACGGACGCCGAGGCCGGCCGGGAGATGGTGGTGCTGCAAAGCAAGTTTGACGGCAAGGACTGGACGCCCGCCACGCTCTTTTGCAAAGTGCCGGGCCGCAACATGACCGGCAGCGCGCTGCTTACCCTGGAGAATGGGGAGATCCTGCATTTCCAGGGAGTGGGGGACGCCGGCGAGTGGAAAGACCTGGCCCTGGCCATGCGGCGTTTATCGGCCGATGGCTGGAGTCCGCTCCAATATATTGAGCCCGAGCACGAGGTGCGGCACCAGGTGATTGCCGGGCCCATCGTGACGCGGGACGGCCGCATCCTCCTGTGCTGCGACGCCGGCCCGGACGGCGAAGCCGGTACGGCCCTGCATGTGTCCGCGGACGGTGGAAAGACCTGGAAAGATACCGGCAGCACCATCAAGGGCATCCATGCCGGCATCGTGGAGCTGAAGGACGGCCGGCTCATGGCCTTCGGCCGGGGCAATGCCATTGACGGCAAGATGCCCTGCAGCATTTCGGCCGATGGCGGAGCCACCTGGACGTACAGTGCTACGGAGTTCCCGCCCATCGGCAGCGGACAGCGGCTGGTCCTGAAGCGGCTGCTGGAAGGACCGCTGATGCTGTGCTCCTTCGGCCCGAATGGCCTGTTTGTTGCTCTTAGCTATGACGATGGCGCCTCCTGGCCGGTGCAGAAGCTTCTCACCGACGGGAAGGAGCGGGTCTTGGATGGCGGTGCCTGGACGGGGACGTTTACCCTGGACGCCACGCACGCCGAGCCCAAGGGCTACCTGGCCTGCACCCAGAGTCCGGACGGTCAGATCCATCTTCTGAGCAGCCGGGTGCATTATCGGTTCAATCTGGCTTGGTTGGAAGGGAAATAAATATTAACTTTGCAATCCTATGAGAAAGCGTTTAGGTGTTATTTTGGTAGTGATTCTGCTCTGCGCCTGTTCCCAGGCACAGGTCAAGAACTACAAATTCAAGGTGGTGAAGGACTATCCCCACGACATGGCGGCCTATACCCAGGGCCTGTTTTTCCATGGCGGTACCCTGTATGAGACCACGGGCCAGTATGGAACCAGCTCCATCCGTACCGTAGACCTCAAGACCGGCAAGCCCATCCAGAACAAGAAGCTCAGCTCCAAGTATTTTGCAGAGGGCTCCGTGATCATGGGAGACTATCTGTACATCCTCACCTGGACCAACAAGGTGGCCTTTGTGTACGATGCCAAAACCTTGGAGTACAAGAAGACCATCAGCTATCCCCGCGAGGGATGGGGGCTCACCACGGACGGCAAGCAGCTCATTGCCAGTGACGGAAGTGCCAACCTGTACTTCATGGACGAGAAGTTTGGCCTTAACCGCAAGCTGCAGGTTACCATGAATGGCCGTCCCCTGAAAAACCTGAACGAACTCGAATGGATTAACGGAAAGATCTGGGCCAATGTGTATCTCACAGATACCATTGTCATCATCAATCCTTCCAATGGTAAGGTAGAAGGCTCCCTGGACTGCACCGGGCTCCTCCCGGACGAGCTCTGGACCTCCGCCACCGATGTGCTCAACGGCATAGCCGTAGACGCCGATGGCAAGATCTACGTTACCGGAAAGAATTGGCCTAAACTCTATCAGATAGAGCTTTTAAAATAAAATATTAGGGGTATCCGGAAACTCCGGATTGAGAATAGACCCTCATAACTTGATACGGTTGATACCGTCGTAAGGAAAAAATGAAGAAAACTTTCTTGTTTTCAGCACTGAGTGTGCTGTGTCTCTGCGCACAGGCGCAGGAGAAGACGGAGCGTCTGGACTCCGTGATTGTGTCGGCCAGTCGTGCCGGAAAAAACACGCCCGTAACTTATGAGAATGTAGGAAAAGACGCCCTGGAGCGTTCTAATCCTATGAATTCGCTACCCCAGGCGCTGGGACTGCTGCCGTCGGTGGTGACCACCGGCGAGGGCGGCACGGGCCTGGGAAATACGGCCATGACCATCCGCGGGTCCAAGGGCTCGCAGATCAACGTGACGCTCAACGGCATCACGCTCAACGACGCCGAGAGCCAGGAGGTCTTCTGGCTCAACATCCCGTCGCTGGCCGCCCTGCTTTCCAGCGTGCAGGTACAGCGGGGACTGGGGACATCGGCCTCCGGATCCGGTGCCTTTGGCGCCAGCATCAACATGAATACGGCTTTTGTGACGCCGCAGCCTTGGGCCGATGTGAGCTTCAGTGCCGGCTCCTACAATACGTTCATCACTACGCTGGCGGCTTCTACCGGTCGCACCCGGAAGGGGTTCTATGCATCGGCCGCTTTCTCCCAGAATAGCACCGACGGGTACATCCGCAACGCTTTTGTGCAGTCGCAGAGCGCTTTTGCCGTGCTGGGTTGGCTGGGCCGAAGGAACTCTCTCCGCCTGACGTACCTGATGGGCCGGCAGCGCAGCGGCATCACCTGGGACGGTATTGACCTGGAACAGTACGCCAAGGACCGCACCTACAACGGGGCGGGGGAGTACTACGACGAGCTGGGCAATGTCTATTACTATAACAACCAGACGGATAACTACGCCCAGCACCACGTCCAGCTGCAGTATACGCACGCCTTCACGGATGCGCTTACGCTGTCTGCCACGGCCAATTACACCCGGGGCGATGGCTACGACGAATATTATAAGGTAAACAAGAAGCTCAAGAACTACGGCCTGCCCACCGACCAGGGCGTGTCCCGCAGCGATATGACTTACCAGAAGAAGATGGACAACGACCTCTGGACGGTGCAGTCTACGCTGCGGTATCGCATGGACCGGCTCACCGTGAACGGCGGCGTCAATCTCTCGCACTACTACGGCGGTCACTGGGGCGAGATCCTTTGGGTGAAGGCGCTGCAGGGGGATTATCCCAAGGATAACTGGTACGATAACATCGGCCTGAAACAGGAGGCGAGTGCTTTTGCGCGGGTCGAATGGAATGCCCTGGAATGGCTCACGGCCTATGCAGACCTGCAGTACCGCGCCATCCGCTATCGGATGGAGGGCCCCGACGATGACTGGCGGGAGTATGGAGCCGTGCCGGAAGATGTGATGGACTATCACCAGGTGTGGCGTTTCTTCAATCCGCGTGCAGGTTTGACGGCGGCTTTTGGTGCCCATAAGATCTATGCTTCGGCCGCTATCGGCCATCGCGAGCCCGGCCGTTCCGACATCAAGGAGAACATCAAGGGCGAAGGCACGCCCATCAAGCCCGAGGCCATGCTGGACCTGGAGCTGGGCTACCGGTATGAGGGGCCGCGCTTCCAGGCATCGGCCAATCTGTATGCCATGGAATACAAGGACATGCTCCTGGAAACGGGCAAGCTGTCCACCGCCGGCTACGCCATCAAGGAGAATGTCTCCCGGGCCTGGCGCCGGGGTGTGGAGCTGGAAGCCGCCTGGCAGCCGCTCCGCTGGATGAGGGCCGATGCCAACCTCACCCTCTCCATGAACCAGATCGCAGACTACACCTCCTACGTCCCTTACGACGACTACTCCGGCACCGTGCCTATCCACTACGGAAAGACCACGATGCTTATGTCGCCTTCCACGATCGGGATGATGCAGCTTATCTTCACGCCGCTGGCGGGTTTGTCGCTCTCTGTTGACGGAAAGTATGTGGGCAAGCAGTATCTGGACAACTCCATGCGGGAAGAAATGGCCGTTCCGGAGTATTTTGTCATGAATGCGAATGTGCAGAAATCGTTTCGTCTGGGCCCTGGCAGGCTGCGTGTGGGACTCTACGTGCATAACCTCCTGAACCACATGTATTATGCCACTGGATGGCGCTGGGACGCCATTTCCAAGGCCGATGGTACCCTGTATTCCGGGGTGGGTGTCTACCCTCAGGCGCCTAGAAACTACATGCTAAAAATATCATTTACTTTTTAAAAAAATTTATTTACTAAAAATTTGTTTAAAAAATTTTGTAAGAATAAATTTTTGTAGTACCTTTGCATTAGGAAAACGGGTGTAAACTCCTTTTCCAAGACGAAACGCTTTTTCTAACCAACTAATTAACCTTCTTCTTAAAGGTAAGAATACACTACTAACTAACCAAAACAACCCCGCAGTGATGCGGGGTTGTTTTGTTATTGGAGTGTTACTTCTGGAGGTACTTGAGGGCGAGGCCGCCGGCGGAGGTTTCCTTGTAGAGGGAGGGAAGGTCATGGCCGGTTTGCTTCATGACCTCTACCACGTGGTCGAAGGAGATGCGGTGACGGCCGTCGGAGAAGGTGGAGTAGATGTTGGAGTCCAGGGCGCGGGTGGCGGCGAAGGCGTTGCGCTCGATGCAGGGGATCTGGACCAGGCCGCAGACGGGGTCGCAGGTCATGCCCAGGTGGTGTTCGAGGCCCATTTCGGCCGCGTATTCCAGCTGGTAGGGGCTGCCGCCGAAGAGCTGGCAGGCTGCGGCGGAGGCCATGGCGCAGGCTACGCCCACTTCTCCCTGACAGCCGACTTCGGCCCCGGAGATGGAGGCGTTCTGCTTGACCACGTTGCCGATGATGCCGGCGGTGGCCAGGGCCCGGAGAATCTTGGTGTCCGAGAAGGCGTGGCTGTTGGCCAGGTGGTAGAGCACGCCGGGAAGGACGCCGGAGGAACCGCAGGTGGGGGCGGTGACGATGGTGCCGCCGGAGGCGTTCTCTTCGCTCACGGCCAGGGCGTAGGCGAAGACTAGTCCGCGGGAGCGGAGGTTGGGCTGGTAGCCCAGGGCCTTGATGTGGTACTTGCTGGCCTTGCGGGCGAGGTTGAGGGGTCCGGGCAATCGGCCTTCGTTGTTGAGGCCGCGGACGACGGAGGCTTTCATGGCCTCCCAGATGCCCTGGAGATAGTCCCAGATCTCGGGTCCTTCGCAGATCTCTACGTATTCCCAGATGCTGCGGCCGTTGGCGTCGCACCAGTTGATGATGTCGGTGAGGGTATTGAGTTCGTACACTTCTCCGGACTTGCTCATCTCTTTGCCGGGGCCTTCGGAGAGGGCGCCGCCGCCGATGGAGAAGACGGTCCACTCTTCCTCCAGGGTATCATCGGCCTTGAAAGCCTTGAAGAGCATGCCGTTGGGGTGGTATTCCAGGAAGCGGGAGGGCTCCCAGTTGATTTTTACCGGGCCGATGGGCTCCAGGGCTTCCAGGATGGCGACGTCCGTCATGTGCCCCTTGCCGGTGGCGGCCAGGGAGCCGTAGAGGGTGACCTCGAAACGGGCGGCATCGGGGTGACGCTCGGCAAAAATGCGGGCGGCATTGTGGGGTCCCATGGTGTGGGAAGAGGACGGGCCCTTTCCTATTTTATAGAGTTCACGAAGAGAATACATAGGGTATGCAATTGCGGGCGCAAAGATAAGGATTATTTTTCGTATTTTTGCAGTCTTAACTTGCGTTAGTATGCTTAGAATCGATATCATCAGCGTGGTGCCTGAACTGTTGGAGAGTCCCCTCAGTTATTCCATCCCGGCCCGGGCCGTCAAGAAAGGCCTGGCAGAGATCCACATCCACGATTTGCGGAAGTACGGACTGGGTTCCCGCCAGACGGTGGACGACTATTCCTACGGCGGAGACGCCGGCATGGTGATGATGGTGGAACCGGTGTACAATTGTATCAAGGATTTGCAGGCCGAAAGGCACTACGACGAGGTGATCTACATGGCCCCGGACGGAGAGATCCTGACCCAGGGCATAGCCAACGAGCTCAGCCTCAAGGAGAATATTATCATCCTCTGCGGCCACTACAAGGGCATTGACGAGCGCATCCGCGAGCACCTGGTGACCCGGGAGATTTCCGTGGGAGACTTTGTGGTGAGCGGGGGAGAGATCCCGGCGGCGTTGCTGGCCGACAGCATCATCCGCCTGGTGCCGGGCGTGCTGACCGATGAAACATCGGCCCTGAGTGACTCTTTCCAGGATGGTCTGGTATCTCCTCCGGTGTATACCCGTCCGGCCGAATTCAACGGCTGGAAGGTGCCTGACGTGCTTCTGTGCGGCAATCCCAAGATTATCCAGGCCTGGCAGGACGAGCAGGCCCTGGCCCGTACCAAAGAGCGTCGGCCCGGCTTGTTGGAAAAGTAAGAGAATATTTTTACATTTGTAAGCTAATATAAATTTTAATACTATGAGTGAAGAAATTAAGCCTGTGGTGGAAGAAACCGCAGATGTAGCAAAACAGGAACAGGAAACCCCCATCGTGGAAGCCGTCAAGGAAGAAGTGAAGGACGTAGTGGAAGAGGTCAAGGAAACCGTCGTGAACTACGGCGAGAAGACCCTGGCAGAGCTGGCAGACCTGTTTCAGGAATTAAGTGTAAGCGTAGACCGCATGAAGCGGTCCAAGGAGGCCGAAGCCATCAAATCGGCCTTCTATAAGCGCCTTTCCAGAGAAAAGGCCGAGGCTGGCGAAGACGCCGCCGTGGAAGAACCGGACGAGACAACCGTAGAGGAGGCCACCGTTCCCATGCAGAGCGGTCCCGTGAGCCCCTTCGCCGCCATCGAGGCCGGCTTCAAGTCCATCTACATGGCCTACAAGAAAGAGCGCGCCGAATATAATAAGGAGCAGGATGCCCAGCGCGAGGAGAACCTCCAGAAGAAGCAGGCCATCATCGAAGAGCTCAAGGCCCTGGTGGAAGAGCCCGGCGATATGAAGGACGCTTTCCCCAAGTTCCGCGAGATCCAGAACCGCTGGCGTGAGACCGGCCCCGTTCCCCAGCAGAACTTCCGTGACATCAACGATACCTATCAGCTGCATGTGACCAAGTTCTACGACCTGGTGGACATCAACCGCGAACTCCGTGACCTGGACTTCAAGAAGAACCTCGAGGCCAAGACCGCTTTCTGTGAGCAGGCCGAGGCCCTGGCCCAGGACGAGGACGTGGTAGAATCCTTCAAGGAACTCCAGAAGCTCCACGAGCAGTGGAAAGACCTGGGCCCCGTAGCCAAGGAATTTAGAGACGAGATTTGGGAGCGTTTCCGCGCTGCCACTTCCGTGATCAACAAGCGTTACCAGGCCCACTTCGAAGGCCTCAAGGAGCAGCAGGCCCAGAACCTGGAAGCCAAGCAGGCCCTTTGCGAAGAAGTGGAAGCCATTGCCAATAAGGAAATCACCTCCTCCACCGAGTGGAACGCCCTGAGCAAGCAGATCGAAGAGATCCAGGCCAAGTGGCGCACCATCGGCTTTGCTACCCGCAAGGAGAACCAGAAGGTGTACGACCGTTTCCGTGCCGCCTGCGACAAGTTCTTCGAGCGCAAGCGTGCCTCCTTCACGGAGTTCAAGGATTCCATGAACGAGAATCTGGCCAAGAAGATGGCCATCATCGAGGAGGCCGAGTCCCTCAAGGACAGCACCGACTGGAAGGCCACCAGCGACCGTTTCATCGAGCTGCAGAAGCAGTGGAAGGAAATTGGCGCCGTGCCCCGCAAGAAGAGCGAGCAGATCTGGAAGCGCTTCCGTGGCGCCTGCGACACCTTCTTCACCGCCCGTGACAACCGCCCCGACGGCCCCGGCAGCCTGGGTGCCAACCTCACCGCCAAGAAGGCCCTCATCGAGTCCATCAAGGCCTACGTCTCCGTAGATGCAGAGGCCGATGCAGCCGCCGCCAAGGACTTCGCCGCCAAGTGGCAGGAGATTGGCTTTGTGCCCTTCAAGGAGAAGGAAAAGATCCAGGCCGAATACCGCGAGGCCATGCAGGCCAAGTTCCCGGACTTCGGTTCCCGCGGTCCCCGCAGGAATGAGCGCGGTGGTGCCCGCGGAGGCGAGCGTCGCCCGCTGAGCGAGAAGGACAAGCTCAAGGAACAGTTCTCCCAGCTCCAGCAGGAGATCCAGACCTACGAGAACAACATTGGCTTCTTCGGCCTTTCCAAGGGTGCTGAGAAGCTCAAGGCCCAGATGCAGGAGCGCATTGACGCCGCCAAGGCCAAGCTGGAGGACCTCAAGGCCCAGATCAGAGCAAAAGAAGCAGAGGAGAACGAGCAGTAGACTATGGACAAGAATTCAATCATCGGCTTTGTACTCATAGCCCTCATTATGATGGGCTTCTTTGGATACCAGAGCCGTCAAGTTAAAAAACAGCAAGAATATCAGGCGCAGCTGGACTCCATCGCTGCCGCCGAGGCCTATCTCCAGTTCCAGCAGGACAGCATCTGGAGGGCCGAACACCCCCAGGAGGCTGCCGTGGCAGATTCCCTGTCGCACGAGAACGTGGCTCCCGCCGCTCCCGTGTACTCGGATTCCCTCCTGAACCTCGCCGCCCGCGCCGAGGAGAAGTTCATCACCCTGTCCAACAACAAGTTGGAGGTGGTGTTCACCACCAAGGGCGCCCAGCCGTATTCCGTGATGGTAAAGGATTACCTCACTTACGGCAAGGACCCTCTCTACCTGCTGCAGGCCGGTAAGACGGAACTGGGCTATGTGGTCTATGCCCCTTCGGCCATCGATACCCGCAAATTCACCTTCCAGTATGTTCCGGAGGCTTCTTCGGACAGCACCGTGGTGATGCGGCTGCCCCTGCAGTCCGGTGGTTACATTGAGCAGACCTACACCCTCCTCAAGGATTCCTATTCCGTGAACGAGACCCTCTCGCTGGTGGGCATGAACTTCCAGCGCAACTCCGGCAGCGTTGATGTGCACTTTGATGCCACCATCCAGCGGATGGAGAAGGGTTACAAGAACGAGACCCAGTACTCCCGCCTCAATTACTATTTCCCGGACGACAAGAAACCCGCCAACATTGGTAACGGCCGTAAGGGCAGCAAGCGTTTCTCCAACAATATCGAATGGTTCGCCTTCCAGCAGCAGTTCTTCAGCGCCATTATGCGCGCTCCCGGCAACTTCAGCTTCGGCGAGTTCTCCATCGATTTTGTTCCCAAGGAGGATCCTTCCCACGACCTTATGAACTGCAGCGCTTCCATGCGCGCTTCCCTGGAGAACATCCGGGGCGCAGAGCGTGTAGACGTGCCCTTCGAGTTCTACTTCGGCCCTAATAGCTACCGCGGTCTCAAGGCTTACAACCACTCTTACGAGAAGGTGATTCCGCTGGGCGGTAAGATCATCGGCGTGTTCACCAAGTACGTGATTATCCCGCTGTTTGACTGGCTGCACCACTTCATCTCCAACTTCGGTATCATCATCCTCCTGATGACCATCTTCATCAAGATTGTGGTGCTGCCGTTTGCCTACAAGAGCTACTCCTCATCGGCCAAGATGCAGGCTCTCAAGCCCTTCATGGAGAAGATCAACGCCAAGTATCCCAAGCCGGACGACGCCATGAAGAAACAGCAGGAGACCATGGCCCTGTACAAGAAGGCCGGCGTCTCGCCCATGGGAGGCTGTCTCCCGATGCTGCTGCAGATGCCTATCCTGTGGGCTATGTTCCGCTTCTTCCCGGCTTCCATTGAGCTGCGTCAGCAGCCCTTCCTTTGGGCCGAAGACCTCAGCGCCTACGATGACATCATCTCCTGGAACACCAGCATCCTGGGTATGGATCACATTTCCCTGTTTGCCCTTCTGATGGCTGTCTCCATGTTCTTCTATTCCAAGATCATGCAGAGCCAGACCACGGCCGGCAACGACCCCAACGCCAAGATGATGCAGGCTATGAGCCTGTATATGATGCCCATCATGATGTTCTTCATCTGTAACAACCTGAGCTCCGGTCTTAGCTACTACTACCTCCTGAGCAACCTCATCACGATGCTGGAGACCTTTATCATCCGCAAGTGGGTGGTAGATCCCGACGAGGTGGTGGCCAAGGTGAAGGCGGCCGAGAACAAGCCCGTTCCCAAGAGCAAGTGGCAGCAGCGCCTTGAAGAGGCCCAGAAGATGCAGAGAGAAATGCAAAAACAACAAGGCAAGAAAAGATAATGATTGCCGATGCACTTAATCAGTTGCGAGCTGCATTACCGTCCGGTGTGCAGCTCGTTGCTGTTTCCAAATTCCACCCGGTGGAGCGCCTGATGGAGGCGTATGACGCCGGTCAGCGCATCTTTGGCGAAAACCGTCCGCAGGAGCTGGCTGCCAAAGTGCCGCAGATGCCCTCTGACGTCCAGTGGCATTTTATCGGCCATCTCCAGACCAATAAGCTCAAGCTCGTTCTTCCGTATGCCGCCCTGGTCCAGTCCGTTGATTCTTTCCACCTCCTGGAGGCCATCAACAACTGGGGCGCCGCCAACAACAAAGTCATAGACATCCTCCTGGAATTACACCTGGGGGCCGAAGAAACCAAACAAGGGTTTACAGAAGATGAGATACTGAGTATCATCGCCAGCTCCGAAGGAGTACCTTCGGAAACCCTCCACTTCGTTTCGTCCCTCCCACTGTCTGGCTCGTCATTACTTCGCAATAACGGCCAGCCAGCGGGCCCCTCCCTCTCATCACCGAGGGCGGCGAAGGTTTCCGAAGGTACTCCTTCTCCACTGGCTAATGTTAATTTCAGAGGTCTTATGGGTATGGCTACGCATACGGAGAATGAGGCTCTTATTGAGAAGGATTTTGAAAGGATTGAGAAGCTATTCAACAAGATCAAATCCTTCGGCCTGCCTTACTTTGATACCTTATCTATAGGGATGTCGGGGGACTGGCCGCTGGCCGTGAAGCATGGGGCCACAATGGTGCGCATCGGCACCGACATCTTCGGCCCAAGGGAATATTAGGCCAACAATTTGGCAATCTGTTTATCCGTGGCTTCGGGAACGAGGCTGCGGATTTTTTGTTGGAGGAGCCGGTAAGATTCTTCGGGGGAGTGTTTGACTTCCAGACCGGCGTCTTCCTGGAAGGGGAACCCCGGGAAGCCGGCGAAGGGCGTGCCGGTATCGAAGAGGGCCTCGGGGGTGCAGAAGGAGGAAGTCTGCCAGCCGTTGTAGTGGAGGTCTTCTCCGCGGTAGACGCGGATGATGTCGCCGGTGATGACACGGCATTGCATCATGAGGCGGCAGATGAGGGCATCGGCCTGTCCTTTTTTGATGCCCAGCAGGCCGCGGATTTCCTTGATGCTGATGCTGCCGTTTTCCTTCAGGTAATCCAGGATTTGCTTTTGGGCGGCGTCGGGCCGATATTTCTCTTGGGCCTGGCGGTAGTTGCGGAGTTCGCGGTACCACTCTACGGTGGCAAAGGCCGCCTTGCCGCCCAGGAGGAACTTGCCGTAGGCTATTTCTCCGCTCTGGACGCAGGGAATTTTCCAGTCCCAGGGGGTGTAGGTGAGGTTTTCCTGGGTGTCGAACCAGTTCTCGGGAGCCGTCATTTCCTCGATGGAATAGCCGGGAATGACGTTCTCAAAGAAGGGGACGATTCCCAGTTCCAGGATGGTATGCAGCATGGCCTCCGCGCTGTTGATGTGCGGAGGCCGGCTGCTAACTGCTTTTTTATCGAAGGACATTATTTTCGGCCGAAAAGGATCTCGCGGGTGAGGGCGGGGTCGTTGGTGGTGATCTGGTCCACGCCCAGGTCTCTCATGAGGCGGATGTCCTCTTCCTTGTCCACGGTCCAGACGTTGACGGTCATGCCCAGGGCCTGGGCTTTCTTGACCCACTCGGGGTGCTTCTTGAAGTAGGAATAGTGGTAGTCAATGCCGTTGATACCGTCGGCGTGTACCTGGGCCGGGGACTTGTCTCCCTCCAGATACTGGACGGCGTAACCGGGGCATTTCTTGGCCAGTTCCTTGCAGATGTGGTAGCTGAAGGAGATGAAGGCGATGCGCTTGGGGTCCATGAGCTTGTTGGCTTTGAGGGCCTCCAGGCACTTGTCAATGAGGATGTCTTCCCGCTGGGCGTTGGCGTGGGGCTTGAGCTCCAGCACTAGCACGCAGTCCTTGTTCTTGGCGCCCTGCTTGAGGTACTCATCCAGGGTGGAAACCTTTTCTCCGTTCTTGAGGCTGTGGGCCTTGACCTCCTTGAGGGGGCTGGTCTGGATCTTGGTTTTGCCGATGATGGCGTCGTGGTTCACGACGACCACGTCGTCTGCGGTGAGGTGGAGGTCAAACTCGCTTCCCCAGCAGCCAAACTCCTGGGCCTTGGTGAGGGAGGCAATGGAGTTCTGGGCATTGTCTTTCCAGTGGCCGCGATGGGCTACAATCTGCGTATGAGGCACGCGCGTGGCCCAGTAGGCCTTGGCGTCTTCCCACTTGTAATAAGGTCCTTGCACGGGCTCCAGGGCGGGAATGGCAGTCTCCCGCTCGTTCACCAGGAACTTGACCAGCACGGGGTCTTCCTCTTTCCTGCTGCGGTAGAAGATGATCTGCAGGTTGGCGGCGAAGGGGCAGTTCCAGGAAGCCATCCAGCGGGCGGCAGCGTCTTCTGTGGCCAGGCGGTCTCCTACGCCTTCCAGGCCCAGGAAGCTGCACAGGCCCAGAAAGGGCCAGTCATGGCCGAAGATGAGGTCTGCGGCGCGGTCGGAACTGCCGTTAACCACTCTGTCGGCCTGGGCAATGAGCGTATCCACCAGGGGCTTGTTCAGGGGCAGGCGGATGTCTCCGTTCAGCTCTGAATTGCACTCGTTCAGATAGGCGCTCAGGAACTGCTGCTCGTGGAAGTTGTAGACGGCGTCGAAGGGCAGGTAGCGGAAGAGGTTGTCTTCGATGTCAAAGGCTTCGGCTACCTTGGCTACGGCGTAGATGCCATAGAGGAAGGAGCCCTCGTTCTTGACGTATTTCTTGCCTTGTTCGGGGTCCTGGAAGAGGGTCTTGTATACAGAGGAGGCGTCTACGGGCCGGGAGGGACGCTCTGCCAGGGCTTTCTGCGTGCGGGCGCGGATGGTCCCGTTCTCGCTCTGGGCTATGTAGGCGTAGAACTTTTCTCCGGTGTCCAGGTCCATGTCCAGATCCGGCTGCAGGGCCAGGAGCTGGGCGGTGAAGCCGTTCATGGACACAATGCAGCGGGGCGTGGTGCTGGAAACGGCGCGGATTTGCTTGCTGCCGTGCTTGAAGACCTCCGGGAAGCGGTGGTACATGCGGCTGGCCAGCTGACGGTGCTCGCGGACACCCCGGGGAGTGAGGCGGCCGTCCATGCCGTCGTATTTCTCAAAGATATAGGCCGATTCCCTCAGGAGGGAATCTCCGGCGGGGGTGAGGGCTACGCCATCGGCCTTGGCCTGTGCCAGGATGTCCCGCACCAGTTTGTAGGTGTAGTTGCCGGCCCAGTCGCTGCGGGAGCCGTGGCGTCCATAGTGGCTGATATAGAAGGCACGGTAGCCTCTGGGGGCCGGGGTATCGGCCACGTCTATAAACTCGTAGGAATGGGTGTTAAAGGCGGCCCGCTGGGGAAATTCCTTCAGGAACTGGACCATCTGGGGGCTTTGCTGCTGGGCATTGGCGGCGGTGAAGGCCAGCGCCAGGGCAAGGAAGAGTAAGATTCGTTTCATTTTAGTGTTTTGTTTCCCCAAATTTACAAAGAATTTTGATAAGCAAAAAGCCCGGCCATCGAGCCGGGCTTTTGTGCCTGAAAAACTGTGCTTTTTACAGCATAAGGGCACCTACGAGACCCAGAATGGCGTAGAATTCCGGGAGAGCGGCGTAGATGAGGGTGTTGGTGAACACGTCGTGACCCTGGGAAATGCCCACGATACCGTTGGCGCATACCTGGCCCTGACGGATGGCGGAGAGCATGCACACCAGGCCCACGCTCACACCAATGCCGAACACCATGGCGCCGGACTCTGCTACTTTACCCATGAGCATGAAGAAGGCTACGAAGCCGTAGATACCCTGGGTGGCCGGAAGGGCGCTCAGAACCATGTAGTTACCCGAACCTTCGGGTTTACGTTTGAGGGCGCCTTCGGCGGCGTTGCCTGCGATGGTGGTGCCATAGGCAGAGCCTACACCGGCAAGTGCCAGCACCAGGCCCAGACCCAAATAACCGAGAATTGTTGTTAACATAATGATAGTGTATTTATTTGTTATTTACTTAGCGGATGATAGTTGCGGCCCGCAGCCTCGTAGCCCGAATTCTTGAAGAACTCCAGGAAGTTGAGACGGAGCGGGTGTACAAAGGCTCCCAGTGCGCACATGGCCACATTGAGCGTATGGCCGATAATGACAATCAGGAGGAACGGAACCCAGAGGAAGTAGTTGGAACCGTCTCCCAGCACCATGGTGCCGATGTTGTTGAAAGCCATGCCCAGCATGCTGCCGGCCAGGCCCAGGGCATACAGGCGGAGGTAGCTGAGTACGTCTCCCAGCAGGCCGGTGGCGGTGTTGTACGTGTTCCAGAGGCCCACGCCCACGTTGGCCAGCTTGTTGCGGTCCGGGTCGTTGAAGATGAAGATGCCCAGGGCACTCACTACGCCCAGGACAATCACAATCCATTTGGTGATCTCTTTATCCAGGACACCGGCCAGGAACAGGGCTCCTACGGCAATTCCGCCCACGATGAGCAGCGTCCAGCCCCAGGTACCCAGCGCACCCATGATGCCTTTGTTCTTGGTTTCCTGGTACGTTTTCACGCACATGGCCAGACAGATGTGGATCACGCCCACCACCAGGGCCAGGACCATGGTTCCGTCGTATCCGGCTATCTTGGCAGGGAGGAAGATGCCATGGATGGGCTCGAAAATCTTCCACTGCGCGATATCGATGGAGAAGAAGGTGTGGAAGAGGAATCCTACCACCACAGTGGCTGCTCCCAGGATGGTGACCAGGGGAGCGAGGCTCTTGAAGCCCTCCGACTTGCCCAGCAGCAGGCCCACGGCTACCAGAATGAGTCCGTAACCGCAGTCTCCCATGCAGAAGGCAAAGAACAGCATGAAGAAGAAGCTGATGAAGGGGGTAGGGTCAAATCCGTCGTAGGCGGGACGGCCGTACATGTCCGTGAGGGTCTCGAACTGCCGCACAAACCAGTTGTTGCGGAAAGAGATGGGAGGGTTGTCCTCTACCTTGGCCTCTTCCTTAATATAGAGCACGCCGGTGGCATCCAGGGCTTGGGTTACCTGATCGTCGCATTCCGTGGGGGCATAGCCCACCAGGGTGACGATGGTGTCTTCTGCTGCAGGCACGGCGGAAACGCCGGCCAGATACAGGTCCAGCTTCTCCAGGGCCTTCTGGCGAAGAGCCTCCAGCTCCGGGATTCTGTCCTTGGCGCTGGCGATTCGGCCCAGGGTCTTGGCAAAGTGGGCCCTCTGCTGGGCCAGCTCCTGCTCTTTCTCCTGGACGCTGTGCTCGGGAGCGGGGACTTCTCCGGGAAGCGGGTCCTCGTCTCCTACTACCACCAGGCGAATGGTGTTCTTGCCTTCGCTGATGACGGTGAGGGCGTACTGCTCGCTCCATTCGGGCTTGTACTGTTTCTTGGAGACCACGTGGAAGTGCAGGTGCACGCCGGCCTCTTCCAGCGCCTGGATCTGGGCCTTGTCAAACTGGCCCCAGGCTTTGAGGTGATGCACCTCTTTTTCCAGGGCTTTGATCTCTACCATGTCCTCCGAGTAGCGCATGATCTGACCGCCGGCCAGACGGACAATGTCTCCGTCTATGTATTCCGGGGTAACGCCTTCCGGGATCACGGCATTGTTGAGACCCTGGATGAGACCGCTCAGCAGTTCCACCTCACCGGCGAGCTTCTGGGAAGTCTCGTCAATGGGCTTGGTGCTGCGGGTGATATCCACAAGGCCGATCTCCTGCAGTTTTTCCAGGAGGTCTTCCTGCTGTCCGTTCAGAAGAACGAACGAGTATTTGGTCATAGAGGCAATCATAATTCAGAGGCCTCCTCTTCCTCGGCGTGGCGTTTTTTCACAATCTTGGAAGAAGCCTTGGAGAGGTTCTCCTCGTCTTCCATGTAGCGTTTGATCTTGCGGATGGCTTCCTGGTAGCCGGGAATCTGCACTTTCTCGTACAGGTTCACCTTCTGGGTGGTCTTGCGGCGGTTATAGTCCAGGATGCGGGCCTTCTCTTTGTACACCTCCGACTCAATGCCCAGGCGGCTGAGCTCCTTGAGGATGGCTACGCCGTCTGCGTACCACGCGGGCTTGACAAAGGCATTGAAGCTCTTGAGCTCGTAGTGGATCTCTCCCAGGGCGGGGGTTTTTACGCCGGCTACTTTCTTGGTGTACAGGTCTACGTCCGTGATGGAGATGAGGCCGGGTTCGAACTCGTTCCACAGGGCGGCCAGGTAATCGTAACGCTTGAGGGCATCTTCCAATTGGTCTAGCAAACGGTCGCTGTCGGCCTTGGCTTTGCGCACCTCCAGCCGCAGGGCGCTCTCCTTGTTCTGCAGGGTGGGGAGGGCTCCCTGGCGGATCTTGAGCTGCTTGCCCAGTTCCGTCAGTGACGTTTTGTTGTATTGGAATTTAATGGCCATTACTTAACCCAGTATTTGTCTATCAAGGCTTGTTTGATACCGGTTTCGGCCGGCGAGAAGTATTTGGCAAAGAGCTTCCAGGCGGTGTCCAGCATCTCGGTGATGGAGATGTTGACGTCGATGGCCAGGAGCTCGCGGGCGTAGTCTTTGGCGTAGTCCAGGCAGCGGTGGTCGTAGTCGGAGAGGTCGAAACCGTTCTCCAGCTTGGTCTTGGCGTTCTGGGCATCGGCATACAGACGCACGGAGGCGTTCATCACCTGGGAGTGGTCCTCGCGGGTCTTCTTGCCCTGCACCAGCTGTTTCAGACGGGACAGGGAGCGGAACGGGTCAATGATCACCTTGCCGGTGTCGGAATCGGCCCTCAAGAAGAGCTGACCCTCGGTGATGTAACCGGTGTTATCCGGGATGGCGTGGGTGATGTCTCCGTCGTTGAGGGTGGTAACGGCGATGATGGTGATGGAGCCTTCCGTGGGCAGCTGCACGGCTTTCTCGTAGATTTTGGCGAGGTCGCTGTACAGGGAGCCCGGCATGGAGTCCTTGGAAGGGATCTGGTCCATACGGTTGGACACGATGGAGAGGGCGTCTGCGTACAGGGTCATGTCTGTGAGCAGGACCAGCACTTTCTCGTTCTTGTCCACGGCAAAGTATTCGGCGGCCGTGAGGGCCATATCAGGAACTAGGAGGCGCTCCACCGGGGGATTTTCCGTGGTGTTGATGAAGCAGATGATCTTGTCCAGGGCACCGGCGGCCTCAAAGCTGTGGCGGAAGAAGAGGTAGTCGTCGTTGGAGAGGCCCATGCCGCCCAGGATGATCTTGTCTACGTCGGCACGAAGGGCTACGTCTGCCATGACCTGGTTGTACGGCTGGTCCGGGTTGGCGAAGAAAGGAATCTTCTGGCCGGAGACCAGGGTGTTGTTGAGGTCGATGCCGGCGATACCGGTGGGAATGAGCTGGGAAGGCTGACGGCGCTTGTACGGGTTCACGGACGGGCCGCCAATCTGGCGCTCCTCGCCTTCAATCTCCGGACCTCCGTCGATGGGGTGGCCGTAGGCGTCGAAGAATCGGCCTGCCAGCTGGTCCGAGACCTTGAGGGTGGGAGGTTCTCCCAGGAAGGTGACTTCTGCGTTGGTGGGAATGCCTTCCGTTCCGGAGAAGACCTGGAGGGTGATGAGGTCTCCCTTGGTGCGCACCACCTGGGCCAGCTTGCCGCCCACAACGGCCAATTCGTCGTTGCTTACGCCGCTGGCGTGGAGCGATACCGTGGCCTTGGTAATACCTTCCAGTTTGGTATAGACTTTTTGATATGCTTTGTTCATAAGGCTAGGCAATCATAGATTTGACGGATTCGTTGTAGGACCAGAACTGCTCGCTCTCGTAGGCCGAATAGTTCATCTGGCGCAGCTCGTTGATGAGGTTCTTGAAGAACTCGCGGCATTTCTCGAAGTCTTCGAACTCGAAGTCCTTGGCGCAGATGTCCAGGACCAGGTCCAGCATGAAGCGCTGACGCTCCAGCGGACACAGGGCGTCAATGGCGTCGAAGGCGTCCTGCTGGAGGATCACAAAGTCCACCAGCTCGCTCTTCCAGAAATTGACGTGGTAGCTCATGGGTACGCCGTCGTCTCCCAGAATGTTGATCTGTTCGGCCGATTCTTTACCCTTGCGGATGATGTTCTTGGCCTGGAGCACTTTGTCTACCCAACCTTTTTCTACGGTCTCATCCAGGTATTCGATGATTTCCGGATATTCCAGGTATTTGGAGTAGGAATCCAGCGGGCCCACGGCGGGGTAACGCTTCTGGTCTGCGCGGTTCTGCTCCAGGGCGTAGAAGCAGCGGGCGGCCTTCTTGGTGGATTCCGTCACGGGTTCCTTGAGGTTACCGCCGGCAGGGGACACCGTGCCGATGAAAGTGACGGCGCCCGTCTGGCCGTTGTTGAGCACTACCATACCAGCGCGGGCGTAGAAGTTGGAGATGATGGCCGAAAGGTCCACGGGGAAGGCGTCGGCTCCCGGGAGTTCCTCCATACGGTTGGACATCTCACGGAGGGCCTGGGCCCAACGGGAGGTGGAGTCTGCCAGCAGGAGGCACTTGAGGCCCATGGCGCGGTAGTACTCGCAGATGGTCATGGCCGTGT
>CAMVJR010000023.1 GCA_947167855.1 uncultured Bacteroidales bacterium | reverse complement strand
CGGCAGCCTGTTTGGCCAGTTTTCCGGTTTCGATCTCGATTACCCTTCCGTCGGGTAATTCAATGGTTTTTTTGATAATGTTCATTATAACTTCTATTACGTCTTTATCGTCTTGCCCCCTATGGGCATGGTTCTTTCATTCATTGAAAAGGGGGCGGGAGTTCAGCCTTGCTGAAATCCCAACCCCCGTGTTTTCCTATCCTTTTGCTTATCGGCGGAGACCCAGCTCCTTGACGATAGCCCTGTATCTCTCGATGTCGATTTTCTGAAGGTAGTTCAGAAGCTGACGACGCTTGCTGACCAGGCGGAGAAGGCTGCGACGCGTTACCACGTCTTTCTTGTTCTTCTTCACATGCTCAGTGAGGTGAGCGATACGGTAGGAAAATAAAGCAACCTGACTCTCAGGAGAGCCGGTGTCCTTATTGGACTTCCCGTACTTCGCGAAAATCTCTTGCTTTTTCTCAGGCTGTAAATATTCTGCCATGATGCAATGAGTTTAAAATGTTAAAAAATTTAGCCCGCAAATGTACGAATTAATTTTTGAACTGCCAAATTTACTTGCTTTCGGCCTTTAATGCCTCTTCCAGGGCGTCCCAATGCTCGGGGCTCATGCGGACGGGGTTATACAGGCAGATGCCTTTGGCGCCGGAAGCCAGGACGTTGTGGATGGCCACGGGCAGCTCCGAGGGAAGGAGACCGGTGCTGTTGGGGCTCTCCTTGGAGGCGGGGTTCTTCCAGTTCCGGCAGATGCGGAGGCTGCTCACCACGGGCACGCCGCCGGCCGACTGCACTTCTTCCTCTACCACGGGGCCCAGCCAGTCGGGTCCTTCTCCGTAGAGGTCGTTGTAGTTCATGGGGAAGAACATGTCCACCATCCACTGGTTCCACTGCTGGCGCACCATGTGCTCTGCGTAGGAACCGGGGCCGGGGAATACGTCCACGCTCACTTTCTTGCCCAGCTCATGGACGGTTTGGGCCACGCGGTCCACAAAGAAGGTGAGCTGGTCGCAGCGGAACTGGGCCCACTGGGGTACGGTGGAAGGATCTTCCACAGCCTGGATATCGATGCCGGTCTGGTCAAAGAAAGTCTGGGTGCAGTAGTCGCAGTAGCAGTAGTCTGCGGGAGCGTACTCCTCACCGTCGTTCTCGATGCCGTACAGCTCTCCCAGGGCACGGGCCAGGATCACGTCCGGATAGCGGATAAAGTCCAGGCGCACGTAGTCCACGTCCGGGATCAGGGCCACCTGGGTGTATTGTTCAATGAGGAAGTCCTGTACCTCCGGATTGGCGGGGTCCAGGAAACGGTAGTTGTTCAGGTAGTTGGGGTTTTCATCGGCGCTTTGTCCCAGGCGGTTGACGGCGTACCAGTGGTGGGGGAGGTCGCTTCTGAGCATGGAGGGAACCCAGGCATGGTATTCCAGGCCTTCTTCGTGGGCGCGGCGGGAAGCTTCCTTGATGCCTTCCATGGAGCGGGCGTCCAGGCAGACGCCGGTAACCCCCTTGCTCTTCCACACGTGGAAGTTCTTCTGGAGGGTATCCATGTTGGCATTGCTGGAAAGGCGATGCCATACGTATACGGAAACAGGTTCCTTGTTGCCACCGGTACAGGCAGCCAGCATGATAGCGGCGGCGATGCCGATAAAGAGTCTGATTTTCATAGAGGATAATTACGTCGCGCAAATATAGCGATTTTCCGTGAAAAGCCATATCTTTGCAGTACCAAAAAAGGATTCATTATATGAAAATTGGCATCTGCAACGACCACGCTGGCGTGGAGTACAAATTCAAACTCATCAAAATGCTTCAGGGCCGCGGCATCGAAGTGGTCAATTTCGGAACCGATTCGGAGCAAAGCGTAGATTATCCGGACTTTGCCCACCGCCTGGCCCAGGCCGTGGAAAGCAAGGAGGTAGACCTGGGCATCGCCCTCTGCGGTACCGGTAACGGCATGGCCATGACGCTCAACAAGCACCAGGGTATCCGCGCCGGTCTGGCCTGGGGTACCGCCATCGGCAAACTGGTGGCCCAGCACAACAATGCCAACGTCCTGGTCCTGCCCGCCCGTTTCATCAGCTATCCCATGGCTTCTTCCATCGTCCGCGCCTGGCTGGATACAGACTTCGAAGGCGGCCGTCACCAGAAGCGCATCGACAAAATCCCCTGCTAATGCGTTTTACCCGGGACATCGCGGATTACCCGGAAGGCATCGTCCTCCCGGTAGACAAGCCGTACCGCTGGACATCGGCCGATGTCATCCGCAAGCTCAAGTACGCCGCCATCAAGCACTTCCAGAAGAAGAACCTGAAGGTGGGCCATGCCGGCACGCTGGACCCTCTGGCTACCGGCGTGCTGCTGGTGTGCATCGGCCCGGCCTGCAAACGCGCGCAGGAGCTGCAGGATCACGATAAGGAGTACATCGCCCGCATCCGCTTTGGCGCCACCACCCCCTCCTACGACCTGGAGAAAGACGTGGACCGCACCTTCCCTTACGAGCACATCACCCGGGCCGATGTGGAAGCCGCCCTCCCGGCTTTCCTGGGAGACCAGGAGCAGGTCGCGCCTCTTTTCAGCGCCAAAAGCGTAGACGGCGTCCGTGCCTACGAACTGGCCCGCAAGCTCTACCGCAGCGGCCGCGCCGCCGAGCTGGACGCCGCTGCCCTGGAGACCCTCCAGCGGAACAGGATCACCATCTCGGAGCTGGAACTGCTGGACTTCTTCCCTACCGGAGATTCTTTGGAGCCGGTGTCTCCTCAGAATGACAGCAATGCATCCAGTCGCATCCATGTGGCCGATACATCGGCCCTGGGCCTTCCGGAGGCGGTGATTCGCATCGCCTGCTCCAAAGGCACCTACATCCGCGCCTTCGCCCGTGACCTGGGCGAAGCCCTGGGCTCCGGCGCCCACCTTTCCGGCCTTATCCGCTCCCGCAGCGGCTCCTTCCGCGTGGAGAACGCCCTCTCCCTCGATGCCGCCCTGGCCCTTCTAGCCCCTGACGTCTAAATATCAGATTATCAGCGAATTATACGCGTAGGGGTGCACCCGCAAGTGCACCCCTTGAAGCGTAAGCGTCTGAAAACCAATCACTTTGCAAACAGGGTAAAAAACATGCTTTTTTCTTTCCAATTCCAATAAGAAACATAGAATCGTACATCTAAAACAACACATTCTTTTTTCCGATTGTTTTTTTGACCATAAATCTATTATATAATTGTGACCTCAAACACATTGATTTATGCGAGGTCATAAGCGAAAATACTATCCACAAAGTTTCGACCATATCTTTCAGCATGCTCTGGGATACCGGGTAATCTTTTATTCTTTGGAAGACAGACTTGTCTTTTACACCATCTTCTCTGTCATGGCTTGGAGATATGAGGTGACGGTACTGACCCTGGCTTTGATGTATAATCACTTCCATACTCTCATTCATGCTTCAACGTCCAAAGTGAGATCGTTGTTCATCGGTACTCTGACCTCTACTTTTGCAATGGCATTTAATAGGGATACAGGCCGAAAAGGACCGCTGTTTGAAAAAGCTTATGGCAGTGCCCCCAAGTCCGTCGAGAAGAAAATCCGGACCAGCATAGCGTACAACTTCAACAATTCGGTAGAGAAAGGATTATTTGTCCGGGCCGAAGATGATCGCTGGAATTTCCTGGCATACATAGAGAGTGACCACCCATTCTCCAAACCTATCATCATGGGTAAGGTTTCTAATACTTTTCGAAGAAGGCTTAAGGAAGTTGATGCCCATGTTAGAGACCATGACTACTTGGGTTACCCTACACTCAGACGCTTATTTAGGGATTTGTCGACCGAAGAAAGAGAACAGCTGGTCGATTATATTATTAGTA
Organism: uncultured Bacteroidales bacterium; assembly: GCA_947167855.1. Lineage (GTDB taxonomy): Bacteria > Bacteroidota > Bacteroidia > Bacteroidales > UBA932 > Cryptobacteroides. Next base: position 17,095 of record CAMVJR010000023.1, on the reverse strand, counting down.
AGTACTTTCCTTTCGACAGAGGAACCCTGCTTGGCTTCTATAAAAACTACGATTCTATGGTTCTGGCTATAAATTCCAATACCGGCAGTGAATACGAGATCAAAGAAGAATATCGGCCCGAAACCGATTGCGCTTATACTCAGATGCTTGACGTCGTTGCCTATTCCTCCTTTGCTGCTAATCCCCATTCCATCGTATCGGCCCTTCCTGAAAAGAAACAGCAGATAGCCCTTCAACTCAAGAGATTAACCTCCGCCAAAGACTATCAAATTGAGCGCCTTCTCCATCTCTAACCATTTGTAAATAAATCACATAAGCATATAGGGGTGCACCCGCAAGTGCACCCCTTGGACATCAAGTGACTGAAAACTAGCGGATTAAAAAACAGGCAGTGTGAAGGCCGTTGGAAATATGAGCGGAATCCGCTAACTTTGCATCTCCAATTCTGAACCCATGGAAAGAAGAACACGTGTAAGATTTGCCCCGTCTCCCACCGGACCGCTGCATATGGGCGGCGTCCGCACGGCTTTGTATAACTATCTGTATGCCAAGCAGAAAGGTGGAGACTTCATTATCCGAATTGAAGATACCGACTCCCATCGTTTTGTGCCCGGCGCAGAGCAGTATATCATCGAGGCCCTCAATTGGTGCGGGATTATCCCCGACGAAGGCGTAGATGAGAACGGTAAAGTGGTAGAGGTAGCTTCTCCCAAGCACCCGCACGCCCCTTACCGCCAGAGCCAGCGCAGGCCCATCTATCGGCAGTACGCCGAGCAGCTGGTAGCCGCCGGCTGGGCCTATTACGCCTTTGACAGCGCCGACGACCTGAACGAGCGCCGCGCCGCCGCCGAGGCCGCCGGCCAGACCTTCATGTACAACGCCGCCACCCGCAAGGAACTCCGCAACTCCCTCACGCTCCCGGAGGCCGAAGTGAAGCGCCTGCTGGAAGAGACCACGGACTGGACCGTCCGCTTCAAGATGCCGGAAAACCGCATCGTCAAGATGGACGACCTCATCCGCGGCCACGTGGAAGTGAACACGGACACCCTGGACGACAAGGTGCTCTGGAAGAGGGCCGATGAGCTCCCTACCTATCACCTGGCCAACATCGTAGATGACCACCTGATGGAAGTCACGGAGGTGATCCGCGGAGAGGAATGGCTGCCGTCGCTGCCCCTGCACTACCTGCTGTACGAGGCCTTCGGCTGGACCGATACCATGCCCCGCTTTGCCCACCTGTCGCTGCTTCTGAAGCCCATCGGCAATGGCAAACTTTCCAAGCGTGACGGTGACAAGCTGGGTTTCCCGGTGTTCCCGCTGGCCTGGAAGAATCCCGAAACCGGAGAAGTGTCCCACGGTTACCGTGAAGACGGCTACTTCCCCGAGGCCTTTGTGAACCTGCTGGCCTTCCTGGGCTGGAACCCCGGAGACGACCGCGAGATGTTCACCCTGCCGGAGCTGGTCAAGGCCTTCTCCCTGGACAAAGTGCAGAAAGCCGGTGCCAAGTTCAACCCGGACAAAGCCAAGTGGTACAATAAGGAATACCTTCGTCTGAAGACCACGGAAGAACTCACCAACCTGTTCATCCCCGTGCTGGAAAGCCACGGAATCAAGGTGGTGAGCGGTGCCTGCGTCCCGGACTTCGACACCCATACTTTCTCCCGTGAATACGTTCAGGGCGTGGTAGAGCTGGTGAAGGAGCGCGCCACTTTTGTGGCCGACATGTGGGACATCGCCGCCTACCTCTTCGTAAGCCCGGAGCAGTTCGAGGCCTTCGGCGTCAAAGCCGGTGCAGGCCTTCCTACCAAGGCTGCAGATCCCAATCGGCCCGTAGATCCCCGTGCTAAAGTCTTTGACGATGCCGCTACGGCTCCCTTCCTGGCCAAGGATGTGGACAAGTTCTGGAAGGAGGATCACTACGAGTACTGCTTCGAGGTGTGCCAGTACATCACCGGCGCCGCCTTTGGCTTCGACGACCTGGACAGCTACCGCGGTCCCATGACCACCGAGGCCCTGGAAGTGGCCATCGAGGAGTACATCAAGAAGAACGAGTATCCCATGGGCAAAGTGATGAACAGCCTGCGACTCGCCCTCACCGGTGCAGCCAGCGGTCTGGGCATCGCCGCCATCCTGAGCTTCATCGGCAGAAAGGAGTTCGCCCACCGCATGGGCTTTGTGGCCGAGCGGCTGGGACGGAAATAAGCCAATCAGCTAAGTTTCGTCCACTCAACGATTTACAAAACAAGGGGTGCACTTATAGGTGCACCCCTTGGTGTATAAGTGACTGGGAATCAGCTAGCTATGCACACGGCGGATGGCGGGGATGTTTTCCAGATCGGCCTTCTTTTCGCCGGGGGCTACACAGAGCACGGGCTTCTTCTCGGAGGAGAAGTCAAAGCGCTTGGCGTTGTCGGAGTTGTTGTAGCCAATTTTGATGGTTTCGGCGCCGGTGGGGATGGAGAGCTCGCCCTCATGGTGGGGCTCCTCCCACTGGAAGTCCTCGTCAATGATGACCAGGTTGCCCAGGTCCTTGTTGAGGCCCAGTCCGCCCAGGTCCATCTCAAAGCCCGTCACAATGGCGGTGATGCGTACCTTGTCTCCAAACTCGGGGTCATCGTCCCAGATGATCCCCTTCTTGAAGTGGTTGGCATCGCCGGTGTACTCGGTGATCATGTCGTCAATACGCTCGAGGTCGCTCATCTTGGCGCCGCGCTCGTTGTTGCCGGTGGTGATATTGATGAGCACGTTCTTGGCGGTCTTCAGATCGAAATCGTTCAGCAGCGGGCTCTCGAAAGCGCCCTTCACGGCCAGTTCCAGGCGGTCGTTGCCGGTGCCCTCGCCGCTGCCCATCAGGGCCATGCCGGAGTTGCGCATCATTTTGCACACATCCTGGAAGTCCACGTTGATGTAGCCGGGGCAGTTGATGACCTCGATGATGCCGCGGACGGCGGTGGCCAGTACCTCATCGGCCTTGGGGAAGGCTTCCTGGATGAGGGTGTCCCCAAAGAACTGGTACAGTTTCTCGTTGTTGATGATCAGGAGGGAGTCCACGTTCTTCTCCAGCTCGTGGATGCCGTCCACAGCCTTGGACTGGCTCTCGTTGCCCTCGTTCCGGAAGGGGATGGTCACCACGGCCACCGTGAGGATGCCGCGGTCCTTGGCCATCTTGGCAATGACCGGCGAGGCGCCCGTTCCGGTACCGCCGCCCATACCGGCGGTGATGAACAGCATCTTGGTGCCGCAGTCCATGACCTTGGCGGCAATCTCGTCCTGGCTTTCCAGGGCGGCGTTGCGGCCGGCGGTGGGGTCGGTGCCGGCTCCCAGGCCGTTCTGGCCCATCTGGATCTTTACGGGCACTTCACTGGAGGCCAGGGCCTGTGCATCGGTGTTGCACACGATGAAGCTGCAACCCTGGATGTTCTGGCGGTACATGTAGTTCACGGCATTGCAGCCGCCGCCACCTACGCCAATCACTTTGATAATGGCATTCTCGTCGTTCCAGTCGGTGGGCTTGATGTTGAAGTTATCGTATTTCATGGCTTACTCCTCCTTGTTTTCGTCATCGTAAAATTCCAGGGCGCTACTGCGGATCTTGGTCCAGGCAATGCTCAGGATGCCGGGCCGTTTGGGCATCTTCACCTTCTGGGTCTTGGGCTTCTCTTTCTTGACGGCCTCGCCAAAGTCTTCGGGATCAATGAGATTGCCCGTAGCTCCGCTGGCCAGCTCTTCGTCGGAAATGGTGTTCTGGGTCTCGTCCGTCACCTCCACTTCCATCAGTTCCTCCTCGGGCACTTCGGGGGCCTTCTCCGGCATGGTCACGCAGTCGGGGAGGCTGTCCTCCTTGGCGCTGAGCACCATACCGATGGCCGATGTAGCAGCGGCAGAATAGGCGCGGCTGCCCACGGGGGCCGAGAAGAGGGAATAGCGCGTGGTGCCGCGGCGTACCTCGTAGCCGGACATCTCCTTCACCAGCGGAACCAGATTGGTGAGCTCGGCGCCGCCGCCGGTGAGCACGATACCGCTGCGCAGGGAGTTCTGCAGGCCGCTCTCCTGGATATAATAGAGGATGGCCGATACAATCTCGCGGCAACGGCAGTCAATGATTTCGGAAATATAGCGGACGGGCACCTCCTTGTAAGGTTCGGTGACCCGGATCTGCAGCACCTTCTCGCTCAGGGTAGCCAGCTTGCCGGGCATGCAGGCGCCAAAGCGCTTCTTGATCTTTTCGGCCAGATCCTCGGAGATGGAGCACTCCGTGCGGATGTCTCCGGTAATGACCTTGCCGCCAAACGGGATGGAAGCGTAGTAGCGCATGATGCCTCCGTGGTAGATGGCCAGGGAAGTTACGCCGGCACCCACATCCACCAGGGCCACGCCGCTGGAGCGCTCTTCCTCGGTGAGCACGGTGCGGGCCACCACTTCCGGCAGGAAGTATTTCTTGGCAATGGAAATGCCCAGCTGGTTAAAGATCTTGTCCAGGGCGGTGGTAGCGGTGCGGTTGCCCAGGAACACCTTGAAGTTGCCTTCCAGGGAGCTGCTCAGGGTACCCACCACCTCTTCTTCCACCAGCTGGATCTCGTCGTCAATGGAGAACGACTGGGCCACGGCGCCGTAGATGATCTGCTTCTCCGGGTTGTCCAGCGGGTAGGTCTCCAGCGCGATGGACTTGAGGGTGGCCACTTCTTCGGCCGAGATATATTCGTCCGGCATGGAGCGGTCAATGCGGGCCGATGCCGTCACCTGCGCCACCTCACTGCGGGGCATGCCCACCACCACCTGCAGAATCTGGATCATCAGTTCGTTTTCGGCCTCCCGGACCGCTTCCTTGAGCTTCTGGGATGCCTTCATGGGGTTGGCTATGAGGCTGGCGCGGATACCCTCCGAGGGGGTTTCCTTGTAGTAGACAATCTGGACGTCGTCGCCGGTCACGCGCGCAACGCACAGGCCGAACTTGGAACTGCCCAGGTCAATGGAGGCTATGTACTTTTCTTCCATATTGATAGTTTTTTTATTTCTTGCAAACCACTTGTTTCCGGTAGCGGAGGTCCACCTTTCCGTAGTAGCCCGGCTCCTTTGAGGGGGCTATGCTGCGGTAGTAGGTGGTCAGGAGCTTGAATTTCTCTTCCACTCTCACAGGCGGGCCAAAGAGGAACTCCTCGCGCCCCTGCACGGGGTAGAGCACCAGCTCTCCGTCGGAATGCACGTTGATCCGGCGGATGTCTTTCTCCCAAACCTTTCCTTTCATATAAGTGACCAGGCCGATGACACGGCTCAGCCACAGCGCCTGCTCCGGATCCTTGAGATACCCTTTGAAGCCTTTGGGAACGTCAAAGGGAAGTTTTCCGCTCACCACCGGCACCGACACGCTGCCGCGCGCCTGCAGGGGGAAGAGGTAGCCGGTTTCGTCGGCGTAGCAGGCGTTCTGCCCGTTCTCCAGCCGGATTACCGGCTCGCGCTGGCTCAGCGCCACGTGCAGCACGCCGTCGTCCGTGATCCAGGCTTCGGCGTCGCGTACCGCGCTGTGCGAGCAGATGAGCTTCTCGATGCGGGTCAGGTCCACGCTGTCCAGCGGAAGACCCGCATAGGCTCCGTATTCCTTTTCCAGCCAGTCCTGGACATCGGCTTTGGCCACAAAGCGACGCTCCAGCGAGTCGGTCACCGTCACTTGCAGCTTGCCCTTGCCCTGGCACGTGCGGGTACGCAGTTCGCGCCGCGCCATCCCGGTGCTCAGCACCCAGGCGGCAGCGCAAACGCCTACCAGCAGCAGGCCCAGTCCCTGGCGGAATATCGGCTTCATAAGCGGCTCTTCAACAGTTCGGTTATGGGTTCAATAAATCGGTCGATGTTACCGGCCCCAAAGGTGGCCAGCACGTCCACGGGTTCATCGGCCAGGTAATCCATGAGCTCCTCCTTCTTGAGCAGCACCTTCTCCGGGGCGGTTACGTCCTTGAAAATCATCTCGGACGTTACGCCGGGGATGGGCTCCTCGCGGGCAGGGTAGATGTCCAGCAGGATGAGCTTGTCCACGGCCGACAGGGCCTGGGCAAACTCGGCGGCAAAGTCCCGCGTACGGGTGTACAGGTGCGGCTGGAAGATGCCGGTGATCTTTCGGCCCGGGAAGATGTCGCGCATGGAGGTGATGGCGCTGGTGAGCTCCGACGGATGGTGCGCATAGTCGTCGATGTACGACAGGGTAGGGGTGTTCACGTGCACCTCCAGGCGGCGCTTGACGCCTTCAAACGTGCCGATGGCGGCCTTCACGGCTTCCGGCTCCAGGCCATAGGTAAGGGCGATGGCGGCTGCGGCGATGCTGTTTTCGGCATTCACCCAGCCGGGGGCGCCCACGCGGACGTCGCGGAGGATGCCACCCGGCCAGTGGAGGTCGTAGTGGAAGTAGCCGCAGGCGTCGGGATGGGGATGCTCGGCATAGAAATCGGCCGATGCATCCGTATAGTGATAGGTTAGAACGTTGGCTTTGGTATGCTCCTGCGTCACAGGGGCGCCTTTCTTGACAATGACGGTGCCGGTAACCTGGCTGGCAAAGGCCCGGAAGGCTTCCACCACATGCTCGTAGTCTCCGTAGATGTCCAGGTGGTCGGCCTCCACGGAGGTGATCACGGCAATCTCCGGGAAAAGCTGCAGGAAGGAACGGTCAAATTCATCGGCCTCCACCACCACGGTGTTGTTTTTGGACATGAGGAGGTTGGTGCCGTAGTTGCGGGAAATGCCGCCCAGGAAGGCACTGCAGCCTTCGCCCGTCTCCGTGAGGATGTGGGCGGTAAGGGTGGAAGTGGTGGTTTTGCCATGGGTGCCGGCAACGGCCAGGCAGCGCTGGCCCCGGGTGATCTCACCCAGGGTGCGGGAGCGCTTGAGCACGGTGTAGCCCGTGTCCAGCACTTTGCGCAGCTCCTGCAGGTCGGCGGGAATGGCGGGGGTGTATACCACCAGGGTTTCGGCCTTGTCGGCGGGAACCAGGTCGGGGCGGTCCTCATAGTGCACGGCTATGCCTTCGGCCTCCAGCGCATGCGTCAAGTCCGAAGGCGTACGGTCGTAACCGGCCACCTCATAGCCCTTGAACTTGTAATACCTGGCAATGGCACTCATGCCAATGCCGCCAATGCCTATAAAATAAACGTTTTTCATACCAACTTGTAAATCTCGTCACAAATGATCTGGGCGGCGTTGCGCAGGGCCATGGCCTCTGCGTTGCGGCTCAGCTGTTCCATGCGCTCGGGGCTGTGGACCAGGCCCAGGGCCGTGGGCATGAGCTCGTCCAGGGCCTCGCTGTCCTTGACCAGCATGGCGGCTTTCTTGCGCACCAATGCCATGGCGTTGTGGGTCTGGTGGTCTTCGGCCACGTTGGGGGAAGGCACAAACACGGTGGGCTTGCCCATGGCGCAAAGCTCGGAGACCGTGCTGGCTCCGCTGCGGGAGATCACCACGTCGGCGGCTGCGTAGGCCAGGTCCATCCGGCTGATGAAATCAAAGTGCTTGATGCCCTGCACGTCGGAATGGGCTTCCATGAAGGCGTCCACTTCCTTCTTATAGTATTTGCCGCACTGCCAGAGCACTTCCACGCCTTCGCCGTCCTGGCATCCGTCCTGGATCCAGTGCTCCATGGCGTGGTTGAGGGTGCCGCTGCCCAGGCTGCCGCCCACCACAAACAGGTGCTTTTTCTCCGGAGACAGGCCGAAGAATTCCATCGCTTGGGCCCGCATTTCGGGCGTAGCGGGCTGGGACAGCACTTCGCGGATGGGGTTGCCGCTCATCACAATCTTTTCGGCCGGGAAGAAGCGTTCCATGCCTTCGTAGGCCACGCAGATGCTCTGCACGCGGCTGCCCAGCATCTTGTTGGTAAGGCCGGCAAAGCCGTTCTGCTCCTGGATCACGGCGGGAATCTTCATGCCCGTGGCGGCCCAAAGCACGGGAGCGCTGGCATAACCGCCCACGCCCACCACTACGTCGGGCTTGAAGTCTTTCACAATGCGGCGGGCGTGCGCCACGCTCTCCAGCACGCGGAACGGAACGGTGAGGTTGTTCATGAGGTTCTTCATGGAGAAGCGCCTCTGCACGCCGGCTATGGGAAGGCCCACGATCTTGTAGCCTTCGGCCGGTACCTTTTCCATTTCCATCTTTCCTTCGGCCCCTACAAACAGGATTTCCGTCTGGGGGCACAGCTGCTTGAGCTTGTTGGCGATGGATACGGCCGGGAAGATATGGCCTCCCGTGCCGCCGCCGCTGATGATTACTCGTAAAGGTTTGTATTCCATTATACCGTACTGTCTTGGGTCCAACTGTTGGCGGCCTCGGCCTCCAGCTCGGCCTTCTTGCGGGCCATGTTGTCACGGGCGTCCTTGGAGATGCTCAGCAGGATGCCAAACACCACGCTGAAGACCAGGAAGGCGTTGGTTCCGTGGCTTACCAGCGGAAGCGTCTGGCCCGTCTGGGGTACCAGCGGCATGTGCACGTTCACGCACATGTGCATGAAGGCCTGTCCCGTGACCAGGATAATGAGGCCGGTCACTATAATCTTGTCGTAATAATTGTCACACATCCGGGCCACCAGGGTACCCCGGGCAAAGAGGCTGAAGTACAGCAGGATGAGGATGAGGGCGCCCAGCAGGCCGGTCTCTTCCACAATGAAGCTGAACATGTAGTCACCAAAGATCACGGGCACCTGGTACTTCTGGGTGCTGTTGCCAATGCCCTTGCCAAAGATGCCGCCTTCCTTGATGGCCAGCAGCGCTCCCACGGGCTGGTCCAGCTTGCCGCGGGCCTTGAGCCATTCCGGACTCTCGCGCGGACTGTTCAGGAGGATCTTCATGGTGGCATCGTCGTCCTGGGTGATGCGGCCTATAGCGGTGCCAAATCGGCTTCCTTCCAGCCAGCCGGCTTTATAAGCGGCAAACATGCCTCCGATGGCGATGGCAATGACCACGGCAAAGATGCCCACGTCCTTCATGTCCAGGCCGCCCACCATGATCATGAGGACCATGATGGCGCCAATGAACAGGGCCGATGAGTTGGAGCCCATCATCACCATCAGGCTCACGAGGCCGATGGGGAAGTAGATGTACAGCACCTTCTGCCAGCTTTCCTTGCCCAGGAAGGCCAGGCGTTCGTATTTCTCCGAGAGCTGCTTGGCCCGTTTGAAATCTCCGTTCTTGAAGGTATTCAGGGCCCAGCCCAGGTACATGATCATAAACAGTTTGATGTACTCATAGATATGCACCTGGAAGCCGCCCACGATGAGGATACGGCGGGCACCGTTGATTTCTCCGGCGCGCACCACGCCCAGGTTCAGGTTGAGTACCAGGATGGTCAGCAGCACAAAGCTAACCCCGAAGCCCCATTTGGAAAGGGCGTGGAGCCAGTCCTGCCGGCCAAAGAAGTACAGGCCGAAGATGATGACAAAGCCTATGCCCACCACCTTGAGCTGACTCACCATGATGGACACGCGGTCAATGCCGTGGCCCTCGTTCACCAGTCTGGGGGTAGACGAGAACACGGAAATGACGGAGATGAGCATCAGGAACAGGGCAATCAGGAAGATCACCTTGTCTCCGCTGAAGCGGTCCATCAGCTGGGTCAGGTAGCCCAGGAAGCCGGTTTTGGACTTTTGTTCTTCGGCCATACGCTTATAGTTTGCGGACGGCAGCCTTGAACTGCTCGCCCCGGTCTTCGTAATTCTTGAAGAGGTCAAAGCTGGCGCAGCAGGGGCTCAGGAGCACCACGTCTCCGGGCTGGGCCAGTTCGGCCGATTTGCGCACGGCCTCCTCTGCGCTGGCAGTATCGGTAATGATGGGGACCATTTTCTCAAAGGCAGCGTGGATCTTGGTGTTGTCTACGCCCAGGCACACAATGGCTTTCACCTTTTCCTTTACCAGGTCGTTGAGCACGCTGTAGTCGTTGCCCTTGTCTTTTCCGCCCACAATCCACACCACGGGCTTCTTCTGGCATTCCAGGGCATACCATGCGCTGTCCACGTTGGTGGCCTTGGAGTCGTTGATGTACAGCACGTCCTTAATGCTCAGCACGGGCTCCAGGCGGTGCTCGATGGGCTGGAACGTGGCCAGCGACTTGCGGATGACCTCGTTCTCGATGCCCGTTGCCTTGGCGGCCAGGGCAGCGGCCATGGAGTTGTAGATATTGTGCTTGCCGCCCAGGGCCAGCTCTTCCAGGAAGAGGTCGGTCTCCTCTTTCTCGTAGCGGATGACCATCTTGTTGTCCCGGAGGAAGGCACCCTGGGGCACCTCTTTCTCCTGGGAGAAGGGCAGCATCTTGCAGCGCAGGACAATGTTGTTCAGATGGCCGATGGTGATGGCATCGTCGGAGTCAAAGATAAAGCAGTCGTCCTGCGTGAGGTTGCGGGTAATGTTGAACTTGGCGGCCACGTAGTTTTCCATCTTGTGGTCGTAGCGGTCCAGGTGGTCCGGCGTAATGTTGGTGATGATGGCAATGTCCGGCTTGAAGTCGTAGATGTCGTCCAGCTGGAAGCTGCTGATCTCCAGCACATAGTAGTCAAAGTGCTCGGTGGCCACCTGATAGGCGTAGCTCTTGCCGATATTGCCGCCCAGGCCCACGTTGAGGCCGGCGTTCTGCAGCAGGTAGTAGATGAGGCTGGTGGTCGTGGTCTTGCCGTTGGATCCGGTGATGCAGATCTTCTTGGCGCTGTCGTAGCGGCTGGCGAACTCAATCTCGGAGACAATGCGGATGCCTCTTTCGCGGATCTTCTGCACCATGGGCACGGTGCCGGGGATGCCGGGGCTCTTGACCACCTCGTCGGCGTTCAGGATCAGTTCCTCGGTATGCTGGCCCTGCTCAAAGGGAATCTCCCACTTCTCCAGGGTCTTCACATAGTCTTCTTTGATCTGTCCCTTGTCGCTCAGGAACACATCAAATCCTTTCACTTTTGCCAATACAGCGGCGCCTACTCCACTTTCGGCACCTCCCAAAACTACAACTCTTGCCATACTATTACTTATTACCTTCGATTCAACTTTTTTACAAGGGCCCACGCTCAATTTAATTCACGTTACCCCCTCCCGAAACCCCTCCCCTCGGGGGAGGGACTTATGATTTTATCTAATTTTTAACAATGCTAACGTACTAACAGCCAACAGGATCTGGACAATCCAGAAACGGGCGGTAATCTTTGCCTCGTGCTGCGGGGGAACCGGCTTGGGGAAGATCACCGGACCTTCCGGGGCCTTCTTGTCCTGGTAGTGATGGTGCAGCGGCGCCATGCTCCAGATGCGTTTGCCGGTACCCGTGCGCTTGCGGGTAATCTTGAAGTAACTGCGCTGGAGCAGCACCGAGAGGCTCTCGGCAAAGAACACTCCGCACAGCAGCGGGAGAAGCAGCTCCTTGCGCATGAGCACGGCGCTCACGCCAATGATGCCGCCGATGGCCAGGCTGCCCGTATCTCCCATGAACACCTGGGCCGGGTAGGAGTTGTACCACAGGAAGCCCACCAGAGCTCCCACAAAGGCGCTCATGAAGATGGCAATCTCTCCGGATCCCGGTATATACATGATATTTAGGAAGTTGGAATCGATGAGGTTGCCGCCCAGCCAGGCTATGATACCCAGGACCACGCCCACGATGGCCGATGTCCCCGCCGCCAGGCCGTCCAGGCCGTCGGTGAGGTTGGTGCCGTTGGAGCAGGCGGTAATCACCAGCACAATCATGAGCACGTAGATGGCCCACTTGCAGTACCAGCCCCAGGCGCCCTTGACAGGGGAGAGCCAGCGGTAGTCAAACTCGTGGTTCTTTACAAAGGGAATGGTGGTCTTGGTGCTCTTGACCACGTTCTCCTGCTGGAATCGGCCGCTGGTCACGGTGGTTTCCGTCTCCAGGGTGCGCTCGATGCTCTCTTTCACCATCACTTTCTCACGGACCACAATGTCCGGGCTCATCCACACGGTGAGGCCGATGATGAATCCCAGCACCACCTGGCCGATGAGCTTTCCTTTCTCGCTCATGCCTTCCTTGCGGTGCTTGAACACTTTGATATAGTCGTCGGCGAAGCCCAGCGCACCGCACCAGAGGGTGCTCAGCAGAAGCAGGAGCACATAGATGTTGGTGAGGTCGCAGAACAGCAGCACGCCGCTCAGAATGCTCACAAGGATGATGATGCCGCCCATGGTGGGGGTGCCCTTCTTCTGGATCTGGTCGGCCAGGCCCAGGTCGCGCACGGTTTCCCCGATCTGCTTTTCGCGCAGCCAGTCAATGATCTTGTTGCCGGCAAACAGGGACATGAGCACGGCCGTCACCGCCGCCATCATGGCGCGGAAGCTTAGGTAGTGCATCAGGCCGATGCCGGGAAAATCGACGCCGATTCTCTCCAGGTATTGAAACAGATGGTAAATCATTGCAGCATCAGTTTAAAGGTTTCGTTCACTATGTCTTTCTCATTGAAGGGGCGCTTCTCGTGGCCCACTATCTGGTAATCTTCGTGTCCCTTGCCGGCCAGCAGGATAATGGCTCCGTCCGGGGCGGTGAGGATGGCGGTGCGGATGGCTTCCTTGCGGTCGGTGATGGTGAGCGTCTTGGCCAGGCTCAGAGGGTCCAGGCCCGCTTTGATATCGGCCACAATGGCTTCCGGGTCCTCGGTGCGGGGGTTGTCGGAGGTGATGACCACGCGGTCGCTCAGCTGCTGGGCAATTTGGGCCATCTCCGGGCGTTTGCTCTTGTCGCGGTCTCCGCCGCAGCCGAACACGCAGATGAGCTGCCGGTCGGAGGAGATGGTGCGCAGGCACTTGAGCACGTTCTCCAGGGCATCGGGGGTGTGGGCGTAGTCCAGCACCACGGTAATGCCTCTGGGACCGGTGATGTTCTCCAGGCGTCCGGGGGCCGATTCCAGCTTGGACAGGGCCACCAGCGTCTGGGAAGGCTCGGCGCCCAGGCAGACGGCGGCGCTGTAGATGGCCAGCACGTTGTAGGCGTTGTGCACACCGATCAGGCGTACCCAGGTCTCTACGCCGTCAATCTTCAGGAGCATGCCTTCCACACCCTGTTCCAGGATGCGGGCGGTATGGTCGGCCAGGCCGCGGATGGAGTAGGTCACGGTGGTGGCGCTGCAGTTCTGCACCATCACGGAACCGTTCTTGTCGTCGGCGTTGATGAGGGCTATGGCCTTCTGGGGCAGGTTGTCAAAGAAGAGCTTCTTGCAGCGCAGGTACTCGGCAAAGGTGCCGTGGTAGTCCAGGTGGTCGTGGGTGAGGTTGGAGAAGATGCCCATGGCAAACTCCAGCCCGGTCACACGGTCCTGCTCCAAGCCAATGGAACTCACTTCCATAAAGCAGTATTCGCAGCCCTTCTCCACCATCTGCGCCATGAGGGCGTTGAGGGAGACCGGGTCCACGGTGGTATTTTCGGTTTCGTAACGCTCGTCTCCCACGTAGTTGGCAATGGTAGAGAGCAGGCCGCACTGATAGCCCAGGCTCTTGAACAGGCGGTACAGCAGGGTTACGGTTGTGGTTTTGCCGTTGGTGCCGGTGATGCCCACCAGGGTCAGTTTGCCGGACGGATGGTCGTAGAAGGCGTCGGCGGCCAGGGCCAGAGCCCGGCGACTGTTTTCTACCACCTCTACTTCCACTTTGGAGGTATCTACGCCTTCCGGGATGCGCTCGCAGATGATGCCGGCGGCACCCTTGTCAATGGCTCCGGCTATATAGTCGTGGCCGTCACTGCTGAAGCCTTTTACGGCCACAAACAGGGCTCCGGGAATCACTTTCCGGGAATCGGCGGTAATCAGTGTGAAATTCTTGTAGTTCATTTCTCTTTGTTTTCCATTACAGGCACCGCGTCGGTGGGGTGCAGCACCGGGCTCCATTCGCTGTCCAGGGCGTAGAGGCGGTCCACGATGTCGCGGACGGCCAGGGCGGGCATGGTGCCGCCGTAGAAGCTCTTGTTGGACAGGTAAGAGTACACCGTGATCAGGATGGTGTACTTGGGCTTGTCGGCCGGGAAGAAGCCCACAAAGGTGCCCTGGTTTTTCTTTCGGCCGCTGGCGTCCTGGTACTGGCCGCTCGGCAGCACCACGCGCGCCGTACCGGTCTTGCCGGCCACCGGCAGCTTGGCCCCCTTCAGGCGGGTGGCGGTACCGGTATTCACCACAGCCCGCAGGGCACGGGTCACCGTATCGGCCGTAGCAGGGGAGCAGATGCTCTCATTCAGGGCCGAAGGGACATACTTCTTGATCACCTTTCCGTCCTTCTCCACGCTTTCCACCAGGTAAGGCTTCATCATGCGGCCGTGGTTGGCAATGCCGTTGTAGAAGGTAACCACATGCAGGGGCGTTACGCTAAGGCCATAGCCGTAGGCCACGGTGCCCAGGGTGTTGTTGGACCAGCCGGGTGTGCCGGGGCGGGTGACGGAAGGCGTGCGGAGACCTTCGATGTCAAAGTCAAAGGCTTCTCCCAGGCGGTAGGAGTACAGGTGGTCAAACAGCTCCTGCGGCTTCTTGCCGTAGTATGTTTCGGCCAGCTGGGCAAATACGTAGTTGGAGGAAATCTCAAAGCCGTGCATGACGGTGATATCCCGGCGGCCCGTCTGACGTTGGTAGTCGGAGATATGGTCGTCGTGCGGGTATTCCGATGCGCTGCCGGGATGGCGCCAGTTGGGCACCCAGCCGTTGTTGGTGGGCAGCGTCTGGTCCAGTCTCTTCACGTAGCCGTCCTCTACCAGCGAGAGCAGGGTGGCGGTCTTCATCACGGAGCCCTGTTCGCCCCTCTCGGTGAGCACCAGGTTCTCGCGTTCCCACAGCACCGTCTGGGGCGTTTCTCCGCGGGAGAGGTTCACCATGGCGCGGATGGCTCCGGTCTTGGTCTCCATGATTACGCAGATGCCGGCGCGGACGTCCGGGTTCTCGTTGATCTGGGCGCGGAGGGCGCGGTCTGCAATGTCCTGGAAGTCCACGTTGATGGTGGTGCGGATGTCATTGCCGTCCTGCACGGCCACGGCGGTGGAATCCAAGTCGCGGACCCAGCGGTTGTTGTCCGTCACGCGGCGCCACTCGTAGCCCTCGTGGCCGTGGAGTTCGCTGTCAAAACTGTCTTCCAGGCCCTTGCGGGAGAGGTCTTTTACATAGCCGATGGTACGGCGGGCCAGGGAGTCGTACGGGTAGATGCGCTCCTCGTGCTTCTCCACAATGATACCGCCGGTATAGGTTCCCTCGCGGAAGAGGGGGAAGGTCTTTACCAGTTTCACCGTCTCCAGGTCCACGTTCTTGCGGATGATCAGGTAGCGGTTGTTGTTGTCACGGCCCTTGAGGATGGCGTTGGCGTACTGGTCGGCGGTCTTGTCGCGGAACTGGTTGCTCAGGTACACGCCCAGCTCGCGGGCCTTGGACCGCCAGGCACGCTCCAGGCTGTCTTTCCCGGTATCCTTATAGTACTGCTTCTTTACCGTGCAGTCCATGTAGATATCATAAAGGGGGGCCGATAGGGCCAGCGGACGGCCGTCGGTGGCCAGGATGCGCCCGCGCACGGGCGGATCGATATGCAGTTCCACCGAAGGACGGAACAGGCCGATGACCTTGTCGTCCACATGGTAGGTGGTCTGGATCTTGACAATGCAAACGAGAATTCCTATGCCGAGGGCCAGGAATACATAGGACAGGAAGAACATCACCACGTGGATTCGGTCGCGGTTTTCTATGGTGTCCGATATTTCTCGTTTCTCTTTGCTCATTTCTTCTTCACAATGGCGGCGGGTTCCTTGGGTACGGTGACCGGGGAACCCAGTTCGCGCAGGCGCTTCTCGGCGCTGGATGCGCTATGCAGTTTTACCAGCTGGGCCTCTTTCTGGGCGTGGTAAATCTTCAGTTCTTCAATGGCGGCCTTGTTGTCTCCCACCCGGGAAAGGGTCTTGTCCACCTTCAGGCTCAGGAAGATGCTCAGCCACATCAGGAGGAACAGATACATGATGTGCATGTAAAACTTGTCTGCTCCTACCCGCAGGAGAAACTCTCCGTTGCGAAGGGATTTCATTCCCTGGCGGAAGCCCCGCCAAATTCCCAGGAGGTTCATGCTTCGGCCCTCCTCTGTGCTATCCGGAGCTTCGCGCTGCGGGCGCGGGTGTTGCCGGCGATTTCTTCTTCCGAGGGCAGGATGGGCTTGTGGTTCACGGCCTCCAGCGGGGCCTGCACGCGGCCGTACATATCCTGAATCATCTCTCCCTCTACGTTTCCGGTCTTGATGAAGTTCTTCACCATCCGGTCTTCCAGGCTGTGGTAGGTAATCACTACCAGGCGACCGCCGGGTTTGAGGCTGCGGCAAGCGCCGTCCAGGAATATCTCCAGGGAACGCATCTCCTGGTTTACTTCAATGCGCAGGGCCTGATAGACCTTGGCCAGCACTTTGTGCTCCGCTCCGCGGGGGAGCATACGGGCAATGGCGCGGTCCAGGTCTCCGGTGGTGCGGATCTCCCCGTGGCTGCGGGCTTCGGCTATGAGGCGGGCCATGTTGCGGGCGCCGTCCACCTCTCCGTACAGCTTGAGGATGCGCTCCAGGTCTGCCTCTGCGTAGTTGTTCACCACCTCGGCGGCGGTGAGCCTGGCTTCCTGGTTCATGCGCATATCCAGCGGGGACTCCTCAAAGCGGAAGCTGAATCCGCGTTCGGCGGTGTCAAACTGGTGGGAGCTTACGCCCAGATCGGCCAAAACGCCGTCAAACTGTACGTCCTCGTAACGGGCATAGTTCTCGATGAAGCGGAAGTTGTTGTGTACCAGGGTAAGCCTGGGGTCCTTGAGGGCACCGTTGATGGCATCAATGTCACGATCGAAGGCGATGACACGTCCGTCATCGTTTAAGCGTGAAAGTACGGCAGCGGTGTGCCCACCGCCTCCGAAAGTGGCATCTGCGTATGTTCCGTCGGGATTTGTGATGAGGGCGGAAACGCTTTCCGCCAACAACACAGGAATATGATATTCAGACATGTTCGAGACCTCCTATTTTCTTGCGGATAGTCTCGATGCGGTTTCTTTGAACTTCTCGTCGGAGAGAAGGTCGGCCTTCATGGTTTCTGCATCCCAGATCTGGAGCTTGTAGCCGACACCGCCGAATACTACCTCTTTGGTAATACCTGCACT
>CAMVJR010000022.1 GCA_947167855.1 uncultured Bacteroidales bacterium | reverse complement strand
TCCTCTTCAAGAACGAGAACACCCGCAGCGAAGACTACGAGCAGTTCCGGAAGCATCCCCGCCCGGGCCATGCCGACTTCACGGCCAACCTCAAATTCGGCGGTTTCAATGATCCCCGCGGCGGCGGGCACTTCAGCGGACGCATCACCCTGGGCGTGGTGGCGGCTGGAGTCATCGCCAAGAAGATGCTCTATTTTGCTAAATTCCATGCGCAGCTGGTAGCCATCGGCGGCATCAAAGAGGCCGATAAGTGGCCGGAGGCCTTGAAAGCAGCTCAGGCCGAGGGAGATTCCCTGGGTGGCGTGGTGGAATGCACCGTGGAAGGGCTTCCTATTGGCCTGGGAGAACCTTTCTGGAACAGCGTGGAAAGCCAGATTTCCCATGCCGTCTTTGCCATTCCCGGTGTCCGCGGCATCGAATTTGGCGACGGCTTTGCCGCTTCGGCCATGAAGGGCTCCGAGCACAACGATCTTTTCCCCGAGCACGAGTGCTGTGGCGGACACCACCACGAGGAAGGCGAAGAGCACCACTGCTGCCACGGAGAGCACGAGGAGGGTCACACGTGCCAGTGCCACGGAGAGCACGAGCACGAAGGTGGCGAACACCACTGCTGTGGCCGCCACAAGCATCCGCAGCCGCCAGTGACCAACCACGCCGGCGGCGTGAACGGTGGCATCACCAACGGCAATCCCGTGGTGTTCCGCGTGGCCTTCAAGCCCACGGCCAGCATTGCCAAGGCCGGCATCCCCGGGCGTCACGATGTGTGCTTCGCCCTCCGGACCCCGGTCATCGTAGAGGCCATGGCCGCTATTGTGCTGGTAGATTTGGCGCTGTAGCTACTTTGTCATCACGGCATTCCAGACGGCGCGACGAAGGGTGCCCTTTTCGTCGTCCTGGTCGTACTCCCAGTACATGAGGCCGCGGAGGCCCTTCTGGCGGGCCCACTCGCCTTTGATGCCTATGCTGCGGGGGTTGTCGTAACCGCAGAAGAAAGTGCCGTCCATGGTTTCCACGTAGGCACAGCTGGCCACGGAATCCCACTGGTTGCGGCGGAACTGATAAGGGCTCAGCTTGATAATGCTCTTATAGGTAAGGGCCTGGGGCGATGCGCTCCAGGAGTGCCGACCGTAGAATGGAATGCCCAGCACCAGCTTTTCGGGAGCCACGCCGGCGTCCAGGTAGGCGTTCACGGCCCGTTTGCAGTCCTTATAAGCACGTGCATCCTCCAGGGCCGAATGGTGGTGCGGGGCTTCGTCCAGGTCATAAGCCATGATGTTCACATAGTCCACATAAGGATCCATGGCCTTGATGTCGATATACCTCCAGCCGCCCGTCACAGACACCTTGTCTGAGCAGTATCCCGCATAGGAAATGGTATAGGCGTCCCCAAAGGTCTCCCGCAGCTGCTTCACCAGCAGCACATAATTGTCCACGTCGCAGGTAACATCACAGGCGGCACCGCTCCAGGAAAGGCCGGGGTACTCCCAGTCCAGGTCCACGCCGTCCAGGTTGTGCTCCTTTAGGAAATTCAGGCAATCCTGGGCAAAGGCCTTGCGGTTTTCCTCGCTTTTGCAAAGGGCCGAAAAACTGCCGCCCTGCTTGTTGTCAGAGTTGGCCACACCATGGGTGAAACTGAGACAGATCTTCAGCTCCGGATGCTCTTTCTTGAGAGCGGCAATGCTGTTGAAACGCTCCCGGGAGCCCTGCACGTCGAATTTCTGGTATACGCCGTCCACCATGTACAGCTCGGCAAAAGCATAGTTGATGTGGGTGATGACCGACGCGTCGGGAATCAGGCTGCCGTAATAGGTAACGTAGGCGGTGGCCATGCGGCCATCATCGATGCGGTCGTTCAGAGGGACCACGGGCTCGTCGATTTCGGGGTCCACTTCCTGGGGTACAGGGGTCTCCGGAATATCCTGTTTGCGGCAGGAGGCAAGAAGAAGGCCCGTCAGGACCAGGAGCAGCCAGAATCTCTTGTTCATGGTGGTTAGAATTTTGCGGGCCAAAGATACAATATCTTCTTCATTTTTGTTACGAAGGAAATGCATATATTTGCAAAAAAAAAGACTATGAAAAAGACTCTCCTCCTGGCTATCGTGGGTCTGTTTACCTTTGTACAGGCCGCCAACGCGCAGTTTTATGTGGGCGGATCCTTTCATGTAAGCACCCAGTTCACGGAAAACCCCGTAACCCAGATCGGGTTTTCGCCCGACCTGGGTTACAGCGTGGGAAAGTGGAGCTTTGGCTCTACGTTTGAAGCGACCTACATCAGCGGAAGCAGCCAGCCTTTCGGTTTTACCGTGAACCCGTACGCAGAGTACTTCTTCTGGAGCTCCGGAGCGTTTTCCTTCTACGTGGAAGGCGGTGTGGGCTTTGCCTGGGGAGATTATTTTACCTGTACCCCCTATCTGGCACCCGGTGTTTCCCTCGATTTATCGGACCACTGGTCCGTGCTGGCACAGATAGGCCGGTTGGGCTATGATACCCATGCCAAAACGCTGGTGTTCACCACAAACGGCGCCGCGGCCCTCTCTCTCGGCCTGTATTACTCCTTCTAATTACATGCGGGCTTTTTCGTTGGCTCCGGCGCCGGTACCACGGTACTTGCTCTGGGCCGTGTTGAAGCTGTATCTGATGGAGAACTTGATGCGCTGGGAATCCATCTTGTTGGTCTGCATGATGGTGTGGTTGCCAAAGTCGGTGTCCACGTCGTAGTGGGCCATGCCGGCCAGGTCGGAGGCCTCCAGACGGAGCACCAGGGAGCCGTCCTTGAGCAGGGTCTTCTGCACGGCGGCGGAAACTTCCACATACGGGTTCTTCAAGTACAGGTTCTGCGTATAGCCCTTGGTGGTAACGGCGCCGCCCAGTTCCAGTTGCCAGCCACCCTTGAGGGTGAAGGTGTTGAACAACTGCGCAAAGAAGATGGGATTGCCGTTGAAGGACGTGACCCGCTTTCCGCCGGCTACGCGGGGATCATCCACCGTGATGCTGAGCCACTGGGGCTGGATGCCAAAGGTATAGTTCAGGTTCCACGGGCCGATGGTGGGAGTAAGACTCACATAGGCTGCCATGGTACGGAAGGGCTCTTCAATGTTGCGGGGCTTTACCAGCACCACGCCTTCGTCGTTGTAAGGGGCGCTCCAGGTCATGAGGGCATGGTCCGTGCGCATGTAGTTCACCATGACGGTAGCCCACTTGTATACCGCCGCCAGGCTCACGTTGTTCATGATGCTGGGCTGCAGCTCAGCGTTACCGCTCTGCCAGATATAACGACTGTTGTAGCGGATGGCGCTGGACAGGAGCGAATAGTTGGGCCGATTGGTCTTGACACTGTAATTGAGCATCACCTGAACCGGGCCGAAGGCGTTGGCATAGGACACGGACGGGAACCAGTTGGAGTACTTGCGTTCAATCTTGGATCCCAGACTCATGGCGTCCTCATACAGGTAGTGTACATATTCGTACCGCACACCGGCGCTCAGCTGGCCCACCTGGGGAATGTAGGCGGCGTACGTGGCAAAACCGGCGATATTGTCTTCCTTCACCGTAGCCTTGGAGGCGGGCACGGGGATTCCGTCCACGGAGTAATTGTCGTGGCGGCGGGAGAAGGTTTCCTCCGTACCCACCTGTAACTGACCCATCCAGATGGGATAGGAAAGCACGGCCTTTCCGGCATACAGGCGGCTGGAGTTGGTGCTCCCGCTCTGGATGGCGGCATCGTGCGTCATCTCGCTGTGCTCCATGGAAACGGACTTGTTGCTGTCCTGGGTGCCATAATAGTCCAGGTTGATATCAATGCCCAGTTTTCCACCCACAAGGCCATTGTAATAGACATTGGCGCCCAGGTTATAAGGGGTCCATTCACCCCTGGTGTCGTCGGATTCGGTGTGCAGCACGTCTGTCAGCGCTCCGTTTTCGTAAACCTTGTCGTTCACTTCCGTGTACACATGGTATTCCATGGGGCGTCCCCATTCTACCTTGCCACCCAGGAAGTGGTTGTCGGCGATCTGCCAGTTTACACCCGCGTTACCATAGAGAGAGCTGTGCGTGTCTTCGGCCAGGAGCGTTCCCTTGTCTTCGAAGAGCCAGTCTTCGCCGGTCTTGGTCTTGCCGAAGGTGAGCTTTTCCAGATAGCTCTCCTGGCGGGCGGTATTGCGGGCATAGTTTACGCCGCCAAAGATGTCCACGCCACCGGTGCGGTAGTTCACGTTGATGGCTCCAAAGGGATCGTTGCCCCTGGCCCAGCGGAACGACTGCTCGTCGGAGGCATTGAGATTAAGGCCGAAGCCCTCTCCCTGCCGCTTGATGGTGCGGATGCGCACCACGGCCTTCACGGTAGCGTCGTACTGGGCGCCGGGGTTGGTGATTACCTCCACGCTCTGGATCTCGTTACTCTGCAGACGGGTCAGTTCAGATGCGTCCGTTACTTTTCGGCCATTGATATACACCAGGGGGGCACCCTTGCCTATGACTTCCAGGCCGTTCTGACCCTTGATGAGGCCGGGCGTCTTGGCCAGCACGTCGCTGGCACTGCCCACGTTCTCCAGCACGGAGCCGCGGACGTTGGTCTGCAGGCCCTCGCCGGTGAGTTTGGTCTTGGGCATGATGGCCTGCACGGAGGCCGCCTGGAGCATGGCCTCGTCGTCCAGGAGGGTGATAATCATCCCGTCCACGGGCGTGAAATACTGGGTCTGATAACCCAGCATGGCCACCATCATGATGCCGTCGGTCTCGGTAGTTACTATATTAAAGGTACCGTCTTCTTCGGTGACGGCGCCGCATACCATGGTAGAATCGGCCCTTGAAAGAACGGCCACGTTGGCGTAAGCAACGGGCTCTCCTTTCTGGTCAACTACTTTTCCTTTCCAGTCGCTTTTTTTCTTTGCGCCGACCGTCAGGGCGGCCAGAATCATCATCACGCAAACAACGTATTTCTTCATGTCTTTGTGTAATAGTTTAATAGTACACTGCAAAGGTACAACAAAAATTTGTTCTTGCAAATGTTTTTAAAAAAATTTTCACCCTCCTTATATCAGACGGTAGAGCAGCCCGAAAAGTTGAGCCCACAGGAAGAACCTTATTACATATTTATTATATTTGCAATGATGAAACGCACAGCCCTCATTATCACCCTATTGGCTGGCAGTCTGTTTCTGGCGGGCTGCGGTTACCGGGCTCCGCTGTACCAGTCCTATATTCCGGAGGTAAAGGATACCACCGTGTATCCCGGCGTCCGCCCCGCCTACAAAGAACTGGCGGCGCTGCTGGAAAAGGACACCCAGATGGGGCCTACGCAGGGAAATTCCGTCACCTTGCTTCCGGAAGGGCCCATAAAATGGAACGTCCTCAAGGAAGACCTGGAGTACGCAGACAAGTCCATTTACATTGACCACTACCGTTTCTGCACGGATTCGGCCGGTATCATTGTGGAGGATATCCTGAGGGAAAAGGCCCGCGAGGGCGTGGATGTCCGCATCATCCTGGACAAACCGGCCAATAAGAAAGAGCACCTTCAAGAGCTCGCCACCCTGAAGAAAGACGGCGTAGAGCTGGACCTTTTCCGTCGGCCCGTCATGCTGCTGGACCATGTGGGGGCCAACCTGGCAACCCACCGGGACCACCGGAAAATCCTGCTGATTGACGGCCAGATTGGCTACCTGGGCGGCCGCAACATCCAATACGAGTATTTCTTTAACTGGAGGGATGCCGATCTTCGCATCGTAGGTCCCGCCGTAGCGGACCTCTCGGCCGTCTATATGGAAAACCAGGAACGGGTGGCTCCGCAGCTGAAGCCCATCTATGTGGAAAAAGACCTAAAGAAGGCCGCCCAGATGGACAACCTGCCGGAACTGAAACAGTTTACGGACGTTACCGTGCAGATTATTCCGGATTCTCCGGACGACAAGGTGCTCCCCTTGAGGAACGGCTTCGAATGGGCCCTGTACAGTGCAAAAAAATACTTCTGGTTCTATAACCCCTACACTCCACCGCCGGCATCCACCCTGCAAGCCCTGAAGGACGCGGCCATCCGCGGTGTGGACGTGCGCTGGATTGTGCCGGACAACAACGACGTAGAAATAATGAAGGGAATGGGAGAGTCTATGTACAAAGACCTCCTGGAGGCCGGCGTCCGTATCTACGAATGGCTGGGTCCCGTGATGCACGCCAAACAGTTTATGATGGACGACTATCTGCTGGGAGTGGGCAGCGCCAATATGGACAATCTGAGCTTTTTCCTCAACTACGAGGTGATGGCGCTGGTTTACGACGAGAGAACCACCCGGCATGCCGCCCAGACCTTTGCGGCGGAACTGGAAAAGAACTGCGTGGAGATTACCCTCGAGGACGTCCGGAAATGGAACGTCTTCCGGAAACTCCGCAACTGGGTTGTCCGCTTCCTGGCCGGTTACATGACTTAGAACATATTGAAGGCGGCACTCTGGGCGCGGCGGCTGTGCTGCGCGTTCATCTTACCGAAGTTCCATTTAACTCCGATGAGGAAATATCGGCCCATAACCAGCCGATAGGTGTCTTCCTGGTAGTTGGCCGTGATGGTATGGCTCAAATTGCGGGTCTGGTTCAGGATATCCTTGAGCTGGAGGCTCAGGTTGAAGGCGCCGATGCTCTTGGTAATGCTGGCGTCCCACTGCAGCTCAGGCCGGTTATAGCCCTCCGCATAACCCGCGTACATCTGGTATCCCAGCTCTGTCTGGAACTCGAACTCGTGTTTGGTAGTATAGGACCCCTCGGCATAGACCCTGCCGGAGAAGGTGTTCATATTGGCTTCCGGCTTGTTGGAATACCGGCCCAGGCGGCCGCCGCCGCTGACGCCCACCCGCACGGAATAGCGGTCCTGGTTAAGCCGGACATTGATTCCCAGACTGGGGGAATAGGTTTGCGTAGTGGTTTCCGTAAAACCGCTCTGGCCGCTGTAGAAGCGGTCTCCGGCGTCATTGCCCCAGAAATCGGCCATGAACTCGGAGTAATTGAACTGGTCTTTGTCCAGTGCCGGGAGAACCCCCTGCACCAGGTAATTGGTGTAACTGCCGTAGGCGAGGGAGCCGTTCAGGCTCAAGGTCCAGATTTTCCTGGCATCCAGCGGCGTGGTGAAATTGGCCGACATGGACAGATTGAGGGAAGGCTTCTTCACGTTGACGGGAATGCTGTACAGGATGCCGGCCGCATCGTACCACGTTGCGTCACTGACCTGGTTGGTGTAGATAGTGCCAAGGACAAAGAGCATGAGGTTGGAGAACTTGGCGGGATTGCTCAGTGTCCAGTCTGCAAAAATGGAGGACTGTGTGTAAGGCTTGAGGTTCACGTTGCCCACGCTCATCCGGGACAGGTCTGAGATGTTGAGAACCGGAAGCATCCGGCTGTTGGAAGGCTTTCCGCTGGAAGTATTGACACTTATTTGGAAACGGCTGGTCCCCTTGGAATGTACAAACGTGGCGGCGGGCATAACCTGCCATTCCCATTCTCCCTTTCCGGCCGTGGCTTCTATGCCATAACTCCTGGAAAAGGTCTCGTTCAGGATGCCGGCCACATCCGTTCCTATGCCCACGTAACTATGCTTGGCATAGTTATAACGGACCATCAGGCCATATTCGTGCCGGAAGTAATTGTTCCGGCTTTCGGAGGAATAATAGTCGTTTCGGCCGGCGGCGTCAAAGGCATCGCGGAGGTTGCCGCTCTGGGAAAGGCTATAAGAAGCATTGAACCGGGCGCTCCATTTCTCTCCCAAGGGTTCGTTGTACTGAAGCGAAGCACTGTTGGAGAAAGACCGGCCGTTTCCGTTATAGGTAAGGGCCCTCAGATCCTCTCCTCCAATATAATATAGGGAAGAACTTTCCTGGCTGTCCGAACCGCTTGTGCGGTAATTCAAGTTGGCGCCCAGGCGCAGGCTCCTTCCCTTCTTTCCCCCTATCTCCCGGAAGGTCCCGTCGGCCGATATCCCGGCGCTCTTGGACGAGGAAAGGCTGTGCGTGAGCCGCTCCGAACGGTTGATTTCCAACTGCTCCCGGAGGGTTTTCGAGGAGCCGGTGGAGGTGGCGTCGGCCCGGGTGTAATTGAAGGACGGGCGCACATGGAACCAGAATTTTCCGCTTTCCTTCTGGAATTCCAGATTGGTGCCCACATTGTGCTCAAAGCGCCTTCCGCCATTGTCCCGGGTGGTCACCAGGTTGCCGTCGGCCTGATAGGTGGTGCGCTCCGAACGGGATCCCGTCTGCGTGTCTCCGTATTTGTAATTGGCGCCAAAAGTGGTTTCCACGTTCTTGATGCGGGACGTGTTGGCGTTGATACCCAGCTGGGCGGCAGAAGACAGGCCCCGGTCCAGGAATGTAGACTCAAGGGCATCCATATCCATGCCATCTCCTTCGATACGGATCATGATGGCACCCTCGGAGGCCTCCACATTCTGCCCGTTGGCAATGAAGGTAAACTGGTCTTTCTCCGAATAGGCCGATGCCAGGGCATTCCCGCTGTACAGCAGGCCGCGTTTGTCCCTCAGGGGCTCGTCTTCCTTGTTGGGGACCAGCGTGGCACCCGCATTCAGGCCCACGTTGCCAAACCAGCCTTTTTCGTATTCTTTCTTGAGAGCCACGTCCAGCACCTTTTCGCGCTGGGTATCCTGCACGCCCGTTGCGCGGGCGCTCTCGGACTCGCGGTCTATCACGCGGATCTTGTCCACAATGGCGGCCGGGAGGTTGTTGAGGGCCGTGGACTGGTCGTTGAAGAAGAAGGTGCGGCCGCCCACCGTAAGTTTGTCAATCTCCTGCCCGTTGAACTTCACCTTGCCGTCTTCGGTAATTTCCATACCCGGCATCCGCTTGATGAGGTCCTTGAGCATATCGTTGGTGCCCACGCGGAAGGAAGAGGCCGAGAATTCTACCGTATCCTTCTTCACCACCACGGGGTTGCCCACATCGGAAACCACCGCCGCCTTCAGGAACTGATCGTCCTGCTGCAGTTTGATGATACCCATATCCACCTCGCTTTCCCGGAAATAGCGCGTCTTCACAAAAGGCTTGTAGCCCATCATTTCCACGTGGAGGACATAGTTGCCAAACGGCACCTCTTCCAGTTTGGCGGCACCCTTGTCGTCGGTAAGGGTGAAGTTGGAAATGGTGGTATCCTTGGCCGGAATCACGTAGAAAGAAGCGTAGGGAATGGGCTCGCTAGTGAGGGAATCCACCACCGCAGCCTTGATGGTGGCCAGGCGGTCTACCATCATATTGTCGTTGAGGATGAAAATCTGCGCCCGGGCCGATAAGCTCACAAGGAGGAGGAGGGCGGAGAGAAGAATTTTTTTCATGGTGGGGCGTTTTTGTTAATGTTTGTTTTTATTCCTTGACAAACCGTTGGACCAGCAGCGGCGCCACCAGGTTTCCGGAGGCGTTGAGCAGGGTACCCGGGATGTCGCAGATGGTACCTATGATCAGAAGGGAGGCGGCAAAGGAAGGGTCCAGGCCCAGGACGGCGCAGATGAGCAGTTCGCCGGTCATGCCGCCCACGGGGATGGCGCCCACCACAATGCTGCCCAGAACGGCCAGAAGGACCACCATGACCATGGGGCCGAAGCCTTCCGGCACCGCTCCAAAGAAGTAAAGGGCAAAGAGAATCTTGGCCGTGGAAGTGACCACGGAACCGTCTTTGTGCAGGTTGGTTCCCAGCGGAATGACGCCGTCCACAATCTTTTCGCTCACGCCCAGGTTGCGCGCCGCCGTCATATTCACGGGCATACAGGCGGCCGAAGAGCAGGTGCCCACCGCCGTGACCGAAGGAGCAATCATCTCTTTCCAGAACCGGCCCAACGGGATGCCGCAGAACAGGGCATAAGCCGAGTGGAAGATAAAGTAGACCAGGGCCGTAACCACCATCACCACCAGGAAAATCTCCAGATAGCTGCCCACGATCTGGCCTCCCAGCATGCCGATGGTATCGGCAAAATAGCAGCCGATGCCGATGGGGGCCAGTCGCATGATGAAGTCCATCATCTTGATGATCACCTTCTCCCCTTCGGCCAGAAACTTTTCTACCGTAGCGGCCTTGGGGCCCAGCAGGGCCACCGCCATGCCAAACAGCAGGGCAAAGATAATGAGCGGGAGCAGGTGTTCCCGCGAAAGCAGCAGGGCAAAATCATTGACCGTAAAGGCCGATACCAGGGCGTCGCCCAGGTCCAGGTCCGGTTTCAAGACATCTCCAGCCAGCAGCTCTCCCTGTCCCACCAGGTCCTTGAACGGGTTCCACACGGACATGAAGCCAAACGCAAAGAGGCCGGCCACGAGGGACATGGCCAGAAAAACACCCATGGCCGTTCCCAGCACCTTGCCCATGACGCCGCTCCGGCGCATGACCACGATGGCGTTGGAAACGGAGAAGAAAACCAGCGGGACCACCAGCACAAAAACGAGGTTCAGGAACAGCGTTCCGGGTGCCCGCAACACGTGAGCGTCCTCTCCCAGGACCACGCCCAGGATGCCACCGGTCAGCAGGCCCAGCAACAGGAGGATGGATGTTTTGTAGTTCTTCAGAATCATGAGATTGCAAAGGTACACTTTCGCAATTGAAAAACCAACAAGAAAAAACCGCCCGGACACAAAACAGCCCCACTCCGAAGAGCGAGGCCGTCTTGTCCTAACTATTTATTAACCAAAACTGTTGACTATTTCTTGGCGGGGGCCGGGCGGGCCATCATGCGGAAAGCGTTGAAGGGTTCCAGCAGGGAGAGGGCTTCGCGGTCGGGGGCGTTGCGAACTTCGCTCTTCACGTTGAAGATCATGGTTGCACCCTCTTCCGGGGTATAGGCGGGCCACTCGGGGATAGCCTTGCAGTTGGGGTTACCCGTGCGCATGAAGGCCAGGAGGGCTTCCGACATCTGGTCGGAGACGCCGCGGGGTTCTGCACCGCCACCGGTGTGGGTTACCATGAGGTCCGTATTCTTGAACCAGTAGCTGATATCGGAGCAGTGGAAGGCGCGGATGCGGCCGCCGAACAGAGGAGCGTTGTAGTCAAACCAGGCCAGATAGACCGGGGCGCCGCCCTGGGCATATTTGGCATCGGCCGTGGCAATAACGCCGGCGCGGCTGGCCACTACCATATTGATGAGTTCGATGGGCTTCTTCTCAGGGAAGGCAGCCTTGAGGGCGTTCATGGCTTCCTCGGCCTTGGGCTGGCCGAAGGAGTTCTTCACCATCTCAACGGCGGCTTCGAAGGAAATCTCTTCCAGTTCCTTGTTCTCCTTGCTCAGGGAGAATTCGGAGGAGGTGGTGCAAAGCATCAGGGGAACACCGGCCGAAGCGGCTTCCTTGTCGGCGAAGAAGTTGCCCTTGGGGAGGACGTCGCCGTCGGCCACGGGGGCGAAGCCACCCATCATGCCGCCGGTACCTACTTCTGCGGCCACCTTGTTGGCCAGGGCGTAGTACTCTTCCCAAGGCATCTCCTGAAGCTTTTTCACATCACCCTTCACGGTCTTGAGGATGGCAGCGCCAATGGCGCGGGAGCCTTCCTGGTCGGCTGCGGAGGTGGCGTTACCGCTGAGGCCCACCACTTTGTGAACCAGACCCTTGGAGATGGGCATAGCCAGCACGTCGCACACCTTGGCGCCGCCGCCGGACTGACCCATGATGGTCACGTTGCCGGGATCACCGCCAAAGTTGGCGATGTTGTTGTGTACCCACTGGAGGGCGGCCACCAGGTCCAGGACACCCACGTTGCCGGATTTGGCAAACTCGGGGCCTGCGGCGGAAAGGTCGGAGAACCCGAACACATTGAGGCGGTGGTTGATGGAAACAAATACGATGTCTCCGCTACGGGCCAGGTTGGCGCCGTGGTAACCGTCCTGCTCAATGCTGTTACCGGCTGCGAAACCGCCACCGTGCATCCAAACCAGCACCGGGCGCTTCTTGCTGTCAGGTGCGGGGGTCCACACGTTCAGGTTGAGGCAGTCTTCGCTATAGTCGTAGTAATTCCAATGATCGGTGAAAGTAGAGGAATTGTTCTTCCACTTGTCCTGATGGGCCTGGGGAGCGTCGTTGCCATAGAACATGGCGGGACGGATGCCTTCCCATTTCTCGGGCTCCTGCGGGGGCATGAAGCGGTTGGCACCACCGGTGGGAGCACCGTAAGGAATGCCCAGGTAAGTGTACACATCGTCCAGGATGTAGCCCTGAACCTTACCATACTGAGTCTGGGTAACGGCGATATCATCACCTACGAACAGACGCTGACCGTCCTTCTGGACAGGCTGATTGCTGCTACAGGAGGCGGCGACCATCATTGCGGGAACAAGCAAAAGGAATAAAACGCGTTTCATGAGGTTTTAGTGTTTTTCTCTGCTGCAAAGGTAACGGATTACAAGGTCTCGGTTATTATTCTCTTGTCCATTCTTTTTAGCACTTGTTCAAAACGCGCCTTTTTACTACCTTTGTGAGATAAAACTGAACTTTATGAAGAAGGCGTTTGGCTTTTTATTCCTGGCCGCCCTTTTGCTGTCGGCCGCCTGCAGTTCGCAAAAGGAAAACTACACCGTCATCATCTCTTTGGACGGCAACCGCTGGGACTATCCAGACTACTATGAAATGCCGTTTTTCGACTCTCTGGCCACGGTGGGAGTGAGCGCCCGGATGGAACCTTCCTTCCCCTCCTCCACCTTCCCCAACCACTACACCATGGCCACCGGACTGGTCCCGGACCACAACGGTCTGGTGAACAACAGCTTCTGGAATCCGGAAACGCAGCACGGCTATGCTATCCGGGATGCCGAATCCCGCTACGATCCTCGCTATTACCTGGGTGAACCCATCTGGGTCACGGCCCAGAAGCAGGGCGTCAAATGCGCCGCTGTCTACTGGGTGGGCTCGGACATTCCCATCCAGGGCATGCATCCCACCTATTACCGCCACTGGGACGAAGACCCCCACTGGAGTTTCAGCGAACGCTGCGACGAAATCGTGCGCCTGCTGAGCCTGCCGGAAGAGGAACGTCCCCGTCTGGTCATGGGCTACTTTGACGAACCCGACCACCAGGGCCACGTACATGGCCCCATTTCCCCCGAGACCAAGGCCATGTGCGAAGAAATGGACAGCCTCATGCACAGCCTCTACCTGCGGCTCAAGGCCCTTCCCTACGGAGACCGCATCAATTTCATTGTGGCCGGGGACCACGGAATGGCCGAGATTTCCCCGGACCGCTTTGTCCGCGCCACGGATTACATTTCCATGGACTGGCTGGACCGCTTTGTGGGCAGCACGCCCACCAGCCTCTGGGTCAAGGAAGGCTACGTGGACACGGTCTACAACCACCTCAAAGACGTGGAGCACATCAACGTCTGGAAAAAGGGAGAAGTCCCGGAGTACCTCCACTACGGCACCTCGAACCGCGTAGGAGACATCATCGTGAGCCCGGATCTGGGCTGGCAGGTGGGCCTCAACACCGGCCGCGGCGGCGGCACCCATGGCTTTGACTGCAAGGAAATCGACATGATGGTGGCCTTCCGCGCCGTGGGCCCGGATTTCAAGGTCAACTACGAGGCCCCTTACACCGAAGGCGAGCAGTCGGCCTTCCGCAACATTGACCTCTACCCCCTCCTCTGCCATCTCCTGGGGGTTCAACCGGCACCGGTAGACGGCAAACTGGAAAGAATTCAAAAGATCCTCAAATAACTATGAGCAAACATTTCACTTTACCTTACGAAGGCGGGCTCATCGACAAGAACCTGCCGGCGGGCATTCTCCACACCTACGAGAAAATCTGGACCCATGTGTATCCGGAATCCCGCCCGGCCTCTTACGCCATTGCCGACATTATCTGTGACGCTATCAATGCACACAAAGACGGTCTGTTCCGGCTGGGACTCACCACAGGTGCCACCCCCGTGTCCCTGTACAATGAACTGGCCCGCCGCTACGAGGCCGGTAAAGTCTCGTTCAAAAACGTGGAGGTAGTCTCCATTGACGAATACTATCCTTCATCGGCCGGTGGCGCCCAGAGCCGCAACCACCGCCTGCACGAAGGCCTGCTGGACAAAGTGGACATCCTCAAGGAAAACATCCACATTCCGGACGGAACCGTTGCCCCGGAAAACCTCACGGAATACTGCGCCCAGTTTGACGCCCTGGCCCGCAACCTGGATCTGCTGGTCATTGGCGTGGGCGAAAAGGGCCAGGTGGGCTTCAACGAGGCCGGAGCCAACGAGAAGACCCGCACCCGCACCGTACGCCTTTCCTACAATTCCCGCAAGCGCCAGTCCGTCAACTTCAACATGGACATCATGGCCACGCCGGACAAGGCCATCACCGTGGGTATCGGCACCATGCTTTCGGCCAAAAAGATTATCCTGATGGCCTGGGGCGAGGACAAAGCCGCCGCCGTCAAGGCCATTTCCGAAGGCCCCTGCACCACCGACTGCCCCGCATCCCTGCTCCAGGAGCACGACCACATCTCCTTCTACGTGGATGAGTCCGCCGCCGAGCAGCTCACCCGCAGCGTAGCTCCCTGGCTGGTGGGTCCCTGCGACTGGACGCCCAAGTTCATCCGCAAGGCCGTGGTCTGGCTGTGCGAGGTAACCGGCAAGCCCATCCTCAAACTCACGGAAAAGGATTACCAGAACAACGGTCTCAGCGAACTGCTGGAAAAGGTGGCCAAGTACGACAAGATCAACATCGACGTCTTCAACGACCTCCAGCACACCATCACCGGCTGGCCCGGCGGAAAGCCCAACTCCGACGACAGCACCCGCCCCGTATCGGCCAAGCCCTTCCCCAAGACCGTCCTCATCTTCTCCCCGCACCCGGACGACGATGTGATTTCCATGGGTGGCACCTTCATCCGTCTGGCCTCCCAGGGCCACGACGTGCACGTAGCCTACGAGACCTCCGGTAACGTGGCCGTACACGACGACGTGGTGCTCCAGCACATGGACTGCGCCTATCAGCTGGGCTTCGCCGACAAGTTCGAAGAAGTGAAGAAACTGGTCGAAAGCAAGCGTCCCGGCGAACCCGAGCCCCGCGCCCTGCTGGAGATGAAAGGCGCCATCCGCCGCTCCGAAGCCCGCGGCGCCGTCCGCTCCTTCGGCCTCAACGACAACACCAACGCCCACTTCCTCAACCTCCCGTTCTACGAGAGCGGCGGTATCAAGAAGAACCCGCGCACTCAGGCCGATGTGGACATCATCAAAGACCTCATCAAGAAGCTCAAACCCCATATGATCTTCATGGCCGGTGACCTGGCCGACCCGCACGGAACGCACCGCGTGTGCACCGAGGCCGCCCTGGAAGCCATGGAGCAGATCAAGGAAGAAGGCGGCAACACCTGGGTCAATGACACCCACGTATGGCTGTACCGCGGCGCCTGGATGGAGTGGGAGCTGGGCCGCGTAGACATGGCCGTTCCGCTGAGCCCCGACGAGGTAATCATGAAGCGCCACGCCATCTTCCGCCACCTGTCCCAGAAGGACATTGTGCCGTTCCCGGGAGAAGACCCCCGCGAGTTCTGGCAGAGGGCCGAAGAACGCACCTCCAACACCGCCAAGCTCTACGACCAGCTGGGCATGGCAGAATATCAGGCAATCGAAGTGTTCTTAAAACTCTACTAGTTATGAAGATAATTATTCGCGACAACGCTAAGGAAGGCTCCCTGTGGGCCGCCCATTACATTGCCCGGCGCATCAACGAGAAGGCCGCCGTCACGGACAAACCCTTTGTGATTGGCCTTTGCACCGGCTCCACGCCCATCGAAACCTACAAAGAGCTCATCCGTATGGTCAAGGCCGGTGAGGTCTCCTTCAAGAACGTGATTTCCTTCAACATGGACGAGTACGTGGGACTGCCGGAGAGCCATCCGGAGAGCTATCACAGCTTCATGCACCACAACCTCTTTGACCACATTGACGAGAAGCCCGAGAACATCCACATCCTCAACGGCAACGCCAAGGACGTAGAGGCCGAATGCGCCGCCTACGAGAAAGCCATTGTGGACGCCGGTGGTTTTGACCTGTTCCTGGGCGGCGTGGGCGAAGACGGCCACATTGCCTTCAATGAGCCCTTCTCCTCCCTGCAGAGCCGCACCCGCGTAGTTACCCTCACCCAGGACACCCGCGAGGTCAACGCCCGCTTCTTCAACAACGATCCTTCGGCTGTTCCCGCCCAGGCCCTCACCGTAGGTGTGGCCACCGTGCTCAGCGCTAAGGAAGTGGTGATCCTGGCCTTTGGTTCCAAGAAGGCCCGCGCCCTCCAGGCTGCCATCGAAGGTCCCATGAGCCACTACTGCACCCTGAGCGGACTACAAAATCACCCCGCCGGAACCATCGTCTGTGACGAAAATTCCATCGGCGAGGTGAAAGTGTCCAGCTATCGCTATTTCAAAGCCGTCGAGGCAGCAGAAAGCTGATTGCCAAGGCCGATTGTATAGCCATTGCTGCGGAAGAATACGCGGTTGAAGGTATCGGCAATGATTACTGACGGACGGGCTCCTTCCAGAAGACCCTCCGAAGCCACTCCAAAGAGAGCCGTTGTGGGAAGTTTCCCATAGCGGCCTTCTTTTTCTTCCTTCTTCAGGCGCGCCAGGGACTCCTCGGAGGTGCACAGCAGGAGAATGGGACGGCCCCAGCTTTCCAGCTGCTCACGGGCGGCGGCCAGGTCTCTGAGCACGTGGTTGGTGGGTTCCTTTCCGGTGTCCAGGATGGCCAGCACATAGAAGCCGCGGCCCACCTGGGAGAGGATGGAAACTTCCTTGCCGTCTACCTGAATCATGCTCTCGGCATCAAAACTGCCGATGACAGGCAGGGCGCCGGCTTCCTCGTTAATCTTGAGCTCCTCCACGGTCTCCTTTCCTTCCTCAATGAGCAGGAAGCACATGGAAACGGGGACAGTGCCGTCGGAAAGGCGGTTACCGGAAACCAGCAGATAGGTGCCTTCGTCCAGCGTACAGCCGTTCTTGAAGGTGTGAGCCCAGTCGGTTCCGCCGCCCATGTCTACTTCGCCTTCGTCAAAGGAGAGAAGCTGCGGCCGTCCGTCTACAATCTTGGAAAGGGTAAAATGAGTGTAATACTGCGGGTTCTCCACGGCTTTGATGGGCGAATAGGTAAGGCGGAGCGTTCCCTTGGGGTCATCTTTTCCAGAGGCGGCCTGGAGAGACTTCCAGTCTGCACCCTCTTCCTTTACCTCCAGCACGCCGGTTACCGGGTTCTTACGGGCTTCCTTGCCACGGGCACGCAGCAGCGAAACGGTATAGATATCCAGCGAACGGGGATCGGCCAGTTTGCTCTTCCATACGGCTTCCGGAGACATGGGAATGTTCCAGGCGGTAGGGTCTTTGAGGACCGTAATGCCATGCTGGGTGGCGTCTACGCCTTCTCCAGCCTGGAAGAAGCTATAATAATTGGTGAGGAACTCATTCTCTACGCGGGTCCCGAAGAACGGATCGGCGGTGTAATAGTCCTCCAGCAGGGCGGGGGTAATGTCGTGCAGGTCCTTGGTGCTGAGGGACTCCAGCACCTTTTCACGACGCTCGAAGTTGCCGTTGGCGGCCAAAAATGCTTTCAGGGTCTGGGCATTGCCCCGTGCGTTCACAATATAAGAGGCCACCTTGTCGTCATAGCCTTGTTCCCGCACAAAGGCCAGGGCTTCTTCCTGCGTGGGGAAGGTGGCCTCGTAGGCGTGGCGGAGGGAGTCTTCATAGGCAAAGCGCTTGTCGTTGGTGGCGCGCTGCTCGGGAGTGACCTCGGGAAGTTTTACGTTCTCCGGCGGAGGCACAATATCAAAGGCCTTCTTGACGCCTACAGGAGAGGCATACTTATCCCCGGCATAGTACTGGAGCACGATGGTCGCTTCCTTATCCTTGCCGAAGCTCACCTTGGTAAAGCCAAAGGAATGGCCCTTGGAGGCCCATACCAGCATGTCTCCCAGACCGGCGCTGGTGAAGGTTTTGCCTTCGGCGTCCGTATACTTGGAAACGGCGGGATAAAACTCGGCATAATTGTAGATGCAGAAGTCTACGCGGGCGCCTTCCACGGGCTTGCCGGCGTCTTTGTTGGGAGCATCCTCAGACCAGACCACCTGGAAATCGATGCGCGCGGTCTTGGCGTAATTGTCAATGAGGTTCACTTCGGTGTAGTTGGGGCTATCCAGCACCACCTCTTCGGGACCGTCGTATTTACCAAAGACCTTGGTATGCATGAGCATGGCGCGGGAGGCGGGAGCGTTGAACCAGCCCAGATCCAGCACGGGTTCGGGCTCGCAGGCGCCCAGGAAGTGCCACTGTCCGTCGGCCCAGGCCTCTACCCAGGCATGGTTGTCATCGGTGTGGGCCCAGCGGGGGGTATACACCTGGCGGGCAGGGATGCCCACGCTGCGCAGGGCGGCTACGCAGAAGGTGGACTGCTCTCCGCATCGGCCCAGGGCATTCTTCACCAGGTTCAGGGGCGAAGAGGTGCGGGCGTCGGAGGGCGTGTACGTCACTTTCTCGTGGCACCAGTGGTTTACTTCCAGGATGGCATCCTCCATGGAAAGCCCTTCAATCCGCGGCATCAGTTCCCGCTGGAAAACCACGCGGGAGCTGTCCAGGCTTTCGTTATTCACGCGGATGGGCAGCACAAAATGGCGGAATTCCCGCTCCGGGACATTCCAGCGGTTACGGGTTTCCAGGGCCGCACGCACGTTCTGGAGGTAAAAGTCGGCGGGATAATCCGTAACGTCAGCCACGGGCATATAGGCATAGAGGAACTCCAGGGCCTCTTTTTCCTGGGCCGAAATTCCTTTGGGCAGGGCCATGAACGGGGCAAGGGCGCCTTGGTTGGCTTGGACCCGGTCTTGATAGTCCTTGACATAATACTTTTCGTCGGAGCACGAGAGCAGCAGGCTCAACGAGCAAAGGAAAATCAGTGTTTTTTTCATACGCGATTAGAATTTTATGGCAAGGGCGGCAATCTTGGCGCCCATACCGATGGTATATCCTTGGGAGACGAAAACCACTTCGTCTTTCTGGTTTCCGACAAAGACCACGGGAAGCTGGCCATCTCTTAAGCCCGCGCCTTTGATAATGGCGCTGAGGATGCTTCCGTCCGTGTTAGTGAGGAACTGAACCGTGGAAGGCAAGGTGCCAAAGCGGCCGTCTTCTATCTCGTGGTGCAGGCGCTCCATCTGGGCCTCACTGGTGGCAATCAGGTAAATGGGCCTTCCCCAGGCTTCCAGGGCCTCTTTTTCGGCCGACAAATCATTGAGGACGTGGTTGGTGGGTTCCAGTCCCACATCCAACACGGCGGCGGCGTACCAGCCTTCTGAGGCCTCCTTGGGCAGCAGGTTGACAGGGAAACTACCTTCCACCTTCACCTCTTCCAGCACGGTTTCGATGATCACGGGAACGGTCATCGGCTCTCCGGCCGTCACATGGAAGAGGGTCACCGTTACCGGCGTGGAACCGTCCGAAAGGCGGTTGCCGGAAGCCAGCAGATAATCCCCTTCCGGCAGATTGAAAGAGCTCCCGAAGCCCAGGAACACCATCTGCAATTCTCCGTCCACAATACGGCTCACGGAATAGTGAGCGCCGTATTCCGGCCTCTCTATGCCCTCCACAGGCTCATAGCTGAGCTCCACTTGGGCCGAAGGGACATCGGCCTTGTCGTTTTCGTAGCGGAGAGAGGAGGTGAAGCGGTCCCGGCGAATTTCTGCGCCGAAGGTGCGGGCCAGGGCGATGGTGAGAAGATCCCGGGAACGGGGGCTGGCCACTCCGCTCTTCCAGACGCCCACGGGAGACATCGGGATGTCCCAGAACAGGGGGTTCTCGTCTACGAGGATGTTGGCATTCACCCAGTCCACCACGGCCTGGGCATTGCCGCGGAACTGTTTCTGGAGCTCTTCCGGCACATTCTGCAAGAACCAGCCCTTGTAAGGAGAGAGGAATTCGCTTTCTATGCGGGGGGCCAGGATGCTCTCTTGGGCATTATAGCTATCCCATAGGATTTGGGCCGATACGTCGGAAAGGTCTTTGCGGCTGAGGGTGCGAAGAAGGGCCACGGCGCGTTCCTTGTCATTTGCCTCCCTCAGGAAGCCCATGATGGTGGCGCCATTGCCGGCCGATAGCTCTACCAGGCGGACGGCGGCCTCGGGAAGGCCGTTTTCCGCTACAAAGGCCTCGGCCACCTGACGGGTGGGGAAGCCGGCCATATAGGCCTTGCGAACGGAATCTTCATACGCCATCCGGCGGTCGTTTTCCGCTCTCTGCTCCGGCGTTACTTCCGGCAGGGTTACGTTCTCCGGCGGAGGGACGATGGCCAGCAGCCGGCTGCTCACAGGATGGCCGGTGGGGCTGTCCAGGGTGATGGTTACGTCCTTATCCTCTCCGAAACGCACCTTTTCAAAGCCGTACGCCCCGTCTTTCGAGGCCCAGACCAGCATATCTCCCAGACCGGCGGAAAGGCTGGTAGAGCCGTTCTTGTCCGTGTATTTGGCCACGGCCGGGAAGAACTGGGAAGAGTTGTATATGCAGAAGCTAACGCGGGCGCCCTCCACGGGCCGACCCTCGGCCGACACCACCCGGAGGGTGGCTTTGGCAGCCTTGGCATAGTTCTCTATGAGATTGATTTCCGTATAGTTGGGGGTGCGAAGGACCACTTCCTCGGGCCCGTCGTACTTGCCGAACACCTTGGTGTGGGTGAGCATCGCGCGGGAGGCGGGGGCGTTGAACCAGCCCAGGTTTAGGACCGGTTCCGGTTCGCAGGCACCGATGAAATACCACTGGCCATCGGCCCAGGCCTCCACCCAGGCGTGGTTGCTTTCCGTATGGGCCCACCGGGGGGTATACACCTGACGGGCCGGGATGCCCACGCTGCGGAGGGCGGCCACGCAGAAGGTGGATTCCTCGCCACATCTTCCCAGGGCGTTCTTGAGAGAAGCCATAGGAGCGTGCGTACGGCCATCGGAAGGCTGGTAGGTCATCTTCTCGTGGCACCAGTGGTTCACTTCCAGGATGGCTTCCTTCATCGAAAGATTCTCTA
>CAMVJR010000021.1 GCA_947167855.1 uncultured Bacteroidales bacterium | reverse complement strand
TAAAATCCCTTGGCCCGAAACGGCCGTGCGGGTTCGATTCCCGCCCGAGGCACAAGTGTAACTAATTAAATATCAATTAGTTACACTTTATTTGTTGTCTTTCTGCATCTGGCGCCTCTTCAAGGCGGTGAGGATGCTGCGTTCGGCAAGGGATGTAAGGCCGGTGAAAGTGGTCTTGGATTTTAACTCTTCAAGGGACATTTCCAGCAGGAGTTTTGCGATACATTCATCGGCAAACGAATTGGTGACCGTATCCACGCCTGTAAAATCAAGGACTACTTTCTCATCTCCGTCCAGAAGCGGACGGAGATCGGCCCTTATTTGGGCTCCCAGGAGACGCGTTCCCATACTGTCTCCGTATGCGGAAAACTTGAAGACCTTCATCTTACCAAAGTTTATCAAGGCCTGAATCACTATCCAGGAACAATTCATCAAACTCCTCGGCCGGATCTGTTCTATGATCAATTACCAGCCCCGGATCGATATCCATATTTGAACGCAGTTCGAAGTAAACGATAGTTCCCTGCCAGGGTTCAGATTCGGTAATGGCCATATCGCCATTGGCCGATAAAGTATGATTACCCGAGCGGATAATCAGCTTATGACCGGCCGTATTGATGAGCCGGGACGTGGAATACAAGCCAAAGCCCATTCCCTTACCATCAGAAACCCGGTCTCTAATGCAATACTCAAGTGCTTCCGGTTCAGTTATGCTTGCATAGTCTTGATTCTGAGACAAGGACGACTGAATCCCCATTCCATCATCGGCCACCAAAATCTGAATCAAGTGCTGAGCCTCGGAGTAATTGGTGATGACGATTCCATTTGTTTTGCCAGAATGGATAAGCACGTTATCCATTACCTCGTAGAAACAATAGCTCATCGCCTGAAGAAGAGAAGTCTCCACTTCAGGTTGATGAATCAGCACTTCTACCAGGCGGCGATAAACCTGCTGGATGTTCTTTTCGTCGAACATCTCAATACAGATATTGCCGCTATCTGCGAAGTACTGATGTATTAATGTATCTACGTTCATATACAAAATGGCGGTTAACCGCTCTACCGCAAAGATAGCAACACGGCACGAAAAAACAAAAAAGGACGTCAATTAACGCCATAGAAAGACACTGAATGACGAATTTGTTTCCCAAATGTTACACTAAAAATAGGCGTTCGCTAGATAACACACTCGTCATCAGGGATTTACACCGAAAAGTTAGTGTTCCCGCCCGAGGCACAGTTACTCCTTGCACCAGCGCTTAAGCTGCGGAAAATACAATTTCATTTTCCGCAGATCTGACAAAACTTCATTTCCAAATTGACTATCGCTTAATTTCCAATCTCAGCACCCTCATCGGACGGTTGGAACCGGCAAGGGTTTCATCTATGCAGGTCTCGCTGGTAGGGACAAATCCACATTTTTCCATGACGCGGCCGCTGGCAGGGTTGTCAATGAAGTGACTGCTAATCAGAGACTTGATTTCCGTTTTCTGACGGATATGGTCAATCATCCGTTGCAAAGCCTCTGTGCAAATGCCTTGGTTCCAATAGGGCTTTCCCACCCAATAGCCTACCAGCGGCTCGCCCTCGCGGGACGGGAGATTGTTGCCTTCACAAGGCAGATAGCCCATTGCGCCGACTGCTTCGCCCAACCCCTTGAGCTCTATGGCCCAGGTGGTGTCATTGTGGAAAATGGTCCGGATTATTTCCAGGCTTTCCTCTACGGATTTATGCGGCGGCCAGCCTGCACGCGGTCCCACATCCGGGTCGGAAGCATACTTGAACAATGCTTCGGCGTCACTTTCGCCCCAAGGGCGCAATAGGATTCTATTTGTTTCCATAATGCTCAAAATGGACCTTGCCAGTATGTGGATGCTTTTCCTTGGCAGATTAGATAGACCTGGTCATCGTCGTCCCGGAATACATGCCATCTTCCTCGAAGACCTCCTGATTCAGGGACAGCATTTCGGCATCGCTGAGGGCTCTGGAATAGACGGCAATTCCGCCGATATTGCCCTGGAAGAAGTTGCCGGGGCGGCCCCCGACAAGAACGGCTCCCAGGGTGAAGTCCGAGCCGTTACAGCCAAGTCCGTCCGGGAAGAAATAGGGATTCTTGCACTGGACAAGGCCATCGGGATAGCCGTCAAAACCGGTGGTGTGGTTAATGAGTTCCGGGGCTCGCTCTTCGAAAACGCCGTTCAGGTAGGAACGGATGTGCTTTCCGTCATAGGTGAAGCCGACAGTGCACCATTGCCCGTCCGGCACGCTTTGCCCGCTTGCGGAATAGTCTATGGAATGGGGGAAAGGAGGGGTTGGTTTCCCCGTTTTCGAAACGTGGCCGCATACGGCATCCTGACCGTTGTAATGAGGAAGAGAAACGAACAGGCCGTATTGCCGCTTGCCTCCCTGCGTGCTTTCATCCCACATTCCACCCACAAAACCGGTCTGCCCCTTCTGCCATTTTATCCAGGCCACTACGCTTACCTGCCCGCTTTGGATGTTCAACGCCCCGGTTTGCTCAAAGGGAATCCGGAGGTATTCCCCGCCTTCAAAGTGCAGGGATTGCCCGGACAAGGGTCCTTCCTGTTCCAGCGTTGGAGGTTCGATGCCCTGAACGGGCTCCAGCGTAAGGCCGCGATTCCCCAGGGCCGACAAAGGATTCTCCCCGCCGAAGTCCCACATAGCGACAAAACCGGGGATATCCATCGCGATTTCCCTCACACCCTTCACCCTTCCCGTACATGCGCCCACAAGCAAAACTGCGCCAAGTAAAATGACAAATCTTCTCACTATGCAAAATTACATAAAATCGGCCTAATTGATATAATGCCCCTCCTCAAGGGCGGCAAACGTGGCTATAAACGCCACAATGGAAATCGGAATTACAGACCAAAACACGGATGGCACCGTCAGGAACAGCAGAAGGCCGGTCAGTTTGTTGGCCAATGTGTGAGGAAAGCACAAGCGCTTATTGACGAATGCTTCATATCACCTCAATATAGAAACTCACCGGCCTGAAGCCATCGTTACAGCTGATCATGGCGCTCAGCGGATTCTTCATCCAGCCGTCGTAGAAGTTGCCCTCACCCCGGGCCAGCGCCTCAACGAATTCCCGCATGGAACCCCAGGCCGAAGGGCACATCCCTTCAGGACATCGGCCATCGATCGAAATCCACTCCTGACCTTCCCGAACATCGCATGTGTGCTCGATCGGGTTCTCATATTGGGCCATTAAATCCGGGTACGAAGCCTTCCTGATGGCGATGATTCTGATTTTCATATACTATGTCTTCGATAG
This sequence comes from uncultured Bacteroidales bacterium, assembly GCA_947167855.1. Taxonomy (GTDB): domain Bacteria; phylum Bacteroidota; class Bacteroidia; order Bacteroidales; family UBA932; genus Cryptobacteroides. Next base: position 19,071 of record CAMVJR010000021.1, on the reverse strand, counting down.
ACTGGGTCGGCCGGAAGGGCCATCATTCATAATCAAAATAGGCCGATGTGAGGATGATCTTGCTGTCTCCGGGAAGGTCGGCATCGTTCTTTTTAAGGAACTCTTCGGCCAGGAGAACATCCGGAATGGCTGTCTCTTCGTCACAAGCGACCAGAACCACAATCATATTTCCTTCTTTCAGTGCGGCTTCCGCTACTGGTGAGCCCTTGTACGCCGTCCAGGGCTGTCCCCCTTCAATAGGCACATACTTGTCCAGGAACAGGGGATAGGTGTCGTCCCAGCCGTCCGGCATATAGAAAACCATTTTGTAGCGGGAGGATGTATCGGTTCCCGCATACAAGACATCCGTCACCACGGTATAATCCTTCTGGCTATCCTCATCGAAACCGATTGCGCAGAGATAAGTTTCACCCGTGCTGATATTCGAAAAATAGTGTTTCTTCCTTCCGGTACAGGAGGAGAAAAGCAGCAAAGCAGCTGCGGCGATAATGATGAATCGTTTCATAGGGTTTATTGTTTACTCCAGGCTAAAAGGGCCTCATTGGCCGATGAATAGATGCCGCCCACCCGGCGGAAGCCCCGGCCCACCAGGGCGTATTTGCCTTCTTCAAGCTTGATGACAAAATAGGAACCGCGGTTGCTTTGGAAGCAGTAAATTGCTTCGAAGTACTTTTCTCCGTCGATGCTCAGTTCCTGCCAGTCCCAGTTGAGAAGCTGGCAATACTGACCATCCTCATCTCCTCTATTTCTCCTTGTTACTATAGCATCATCCATAAGAACAATCTCGTCGCCAAGAAGCATATTGCCTGGTCCGTCATACAGCGCCTGGGCAGTTTTGTAGTTTGTGGACTCTTGATGCTTCAGCAACAAGAATCGCCCGTTCTTCATCATGGGCGCTATACCCACATTGCCGGAAGTTATTATCTTGTTTGTCGCAGCATCGGTGTAGACCTTATGTCCGTCTTCATACTCTTCCACGACAAACTGCCCTTCTCCTTCAAAGCGAACATCCTTGGGTGAACCTCCGTGGCGATTGTCATACACTTCACTTCCCCCATACTTTCCCTGATTATTTCCGTGAAAGACGTACCACTCTTTACTGCCATCCTTATTGCGCTTGCCAAGAATCACCGGGCCTCCGTCCACGTGCGTCCGACGCTCTATATCATATTTTATAGAATTGTAATACTGATCTTCTCCTACTTCCCCCCATTCGTGCTTTCCAGCCGCAGTCTGGAGCTTTTCATAGACTACGCTCTGCTCGTTGATGCCGGAGAACTTCGGGGCTGTTTGCGCCTGCGGACAGGAAAGGAGCGGTTCGCCGACGGTAACGGCTGCGGGCTTTTCCGGTTCCGGAGTATAGTCCTTCAGTTTGGTACTGGGGCTGCTCTCTTCGGCGGTTAAGGGAATGGCTTCTCCCCGCATGGCGTGGAGCTTATTCCTGCCGGATTCGGTACTCAACATAAGGGTAACGATATTGTCCCTTAGGCGGGTCGCATCCCCTTCCTTCCCGGAACGCATGGTCTTCTGCCACATATTGTAGGTTTTTCCAATGAGACAGTCTCCCTTGTGTTGATTGCTAAACTCCGCCCCGCAGTAGTCGCAGTGCGTCCGGATGAGGAGCTCGTAGTACTCGTCATTGGTTAGCGGCTTTCCTTCCACACTTTCAAACGTGCCGGAATCGGAATACGGTTCCTTCCCCCAGGAAGAGCCGGAGTCCTCGGACGAAGACTGGGCTTGTTGCTGCTGGGCCAGCCACCAGCAGCCGGCCTTATGGTCTGAGGGCTGAAGATGTCTGCCTTTTACGACTACGGCGCAGCCGGGACAGATTTCTCCTACAATTACGGCGGTTTGTCCCCAGGCAAGCTGAAAAGAGAGCAGTAGCCCTATAAAAACTAGTTTCTTCATACGCGGGAGTTATCGTTTTTTTTCATCAAATAGATAGCCCCGGCAACGAGTGCCGCGACAATCAGAAATGCAAGTGTAGTGTTAAAGGCATCTCCCCACTTTACTTTCAAGAGGTAGATACCATAATTAAGGCCGAATAGCAAGACGCTGCCAGCAAGGCCCACCCCCAGAGCCTTAAGAGTCCCGTAAGGATTCTCCTTCCAGGTCTTTCCTTTGAGAATATTCCGGCCAATATAGCAAAGCGGAATAAGGCCGATAAGAACCGCTAGGGAGAGCGCCAGCGTATTCTGAGCCTTGTCGGCAGCCCGAGCGGCCTGGGCGTTCCTTTCCTGCTGCTCGGCCCTTTCCAGAATGGCACGGGTTTCCGGGGTGATGTACTGTTCATACAACTCTTCCGGAGACTGTGCTCTGGCTGAACAGGTGACAAAAAGGAGTAGAATCCAGAATAAGCGTTTCATGGCTCTATTCTTTAACAAGACGAACGGGATGTTTTCTTTGGCCCATGCCGGTACGGCCAAGTTCTTCCCAAGTATAGTAACCGTCACGGTCAGGTGTTTTCAGCAGCGGGTTCAAGATGATTTCCTTCAGATAGCATCCATCAGAGCCCGTGATGCCAAACGACCTTGCCGAGCGGCTTCCCGCGGGGTAGAGGAATGAGATTACGTTGCCGTTTTCGGCGGTGAACACAATCCACTCCTGCCCATCTTTTTCTTTTACGCCTTGTATGCAGTTTTCCCGGAGTTCACGGATTTCTGCAAGTGTCGGCAATCTCCAGCCATCGGGAATATTGGTTTCCGGAGAGGTATCTTCTAAGGCCCACATGACGCTAAGACCCAAGTCCACCGCCTTAGGAACGTGCTGTGCATGGGCAGTAAAGGAAAACGCAGTCAGAATCAGTGTTACAATGAATGTGGTTGTCTTCGTCATACGCTCGATATTTCCACTAAAAGGGTGTATTAGTGACAAATATAGCATTTTTTATAAAAACATTTCCTCTCCACGCCCTGTACTTGGTCTCTTTCGGTCACCTAATGTAACATCTCAAAAAATCCGTCCGGACACCAGAAACTGTATTTGGTGTCCGGACAGTGTTATTTGAGCCGCTCGGACACGGAAACCGGTCCTGCGGTGTCCGGGCGTGTGAAAATTCTTCAAAAAGTTTGTAGTTTTGCGGAAGTTTTGGCGTCTAATGAGTAGAAACATCAAAACAAGACCATGACAGAACGCGAATTTGAGAAGATGGTAAGAGAGCACCGCAGCACCATTTACACCGTGTGCTACATGTTCTCCACCGACAAGGACGAGGTGGCCGACCTCTTCCAGGAAATCCTCATCAACCTGTGGAAGGGCTCCGGATCCTTCCGCGGCGAGTCCGGACTGGGGACCTGGATCTGGAAAGTGAGCCTCAACACCTGTATCACCTATGACCGGTCGCAGCGGCACAGGCCCAGCACCGAGCCCCTCTCGATGGATATCAATCTGTACGAGGACACGGACGAGGGCTCCCGGCAGGCCGAACTCCTGCGCGGACGCATTGCCAAGCTGGGCCCCTTTGACAGAGCCATCGTCCTGCTCTGGCTGGAGAACCTCAGCTATGACGAAATCGGCCAGATTGTAGGTATCTCTGCAAAGAACGTTTCTGTCCGTCTTGTTAGAATTAGGGAACAACTCAAAAAGATGCAGTAACATGGAAAACACCGATAACACCCTCCTCGAGATGCAGCAGCAGATGCAGCAGCTCAAAGAAAAGCTCAACAGCCAGAAGATTGTGAACGACCAGCTCCTTCGCAACTCCTGCAAGAACACCATCAACCGCCTGCGGTTCAAGGCCAACACGCCCTACCTGTTTACCGTGATCGCTGTCATATGCTTGCCCAGTTTTTTCAAAATGGGTCTCTCCACAGCATTTGCCATCTATACCCTGGCCATGCTTCTGGTTAGCTTGGTCGCCACGGTCTATTGCAATCGGTTCCTGCCCCGCAACATGGACCAGGATCTGGTAACCGTAGCCGAGAATCTTCACAAATACAAGAAGCTGGATGCCGAATGGCTCAAGGTGGCCGGCCCCATGCTGGTTGTGTGGATTGTCTGGATGGTCTGGGAATTCTTCAAGCAGAACGGCGGAGAAGGCTATGTCTTTTATATACTCCTGGGCGGAATTGTCGTAGGCCTGGTGATTGGCCTGGGTATTGGAATCAAGATCCGCCGCGACCGCCTGGATGCCGCCGACGAGCTTCTCTCGCAGATTGAAGAAATCAAACAACTGAAATAAAATAAGGGGCCAGTTCAGGCCCCTTATTTTGTGAATGCAAAGTGGAAGGGGTGGTCAAAGTGGCGGCGGGAGTAGTAGGTGACGGACGGGTGGGTGAGGTCCATCACCATGGTCCAGGCGGTGCCCAGGAACTTCCCCTCCTGCTCCGGCTGGGACACGGCGGCCATGGTTTGCGTGAGTTTCTCCTTGTCCATGATGCCTTTGGCGGCCTCGTACTGGTTGCACAGATATTCATAGCGCCGGTCCCCTTCGATCAGGCCCACATTCAGCTTGGAGACGCAAAGGTAGTGGTTGGCTACGGCCTTTGCCTCCACAATCTCCATCTGGTTGTCCACATACTCTACCACCACACTTCGGCCCGATGCATCGGAAATGGCATAGTGATGGGCCGCTCCAATGTCTGAATGCATATCGATTCCCTGCAGCAGCTCCAGGGCCTCGTCAACCGTTGTTGCATTCTTCAGGATATAGCAGATGGCCGATGAGGTGGTCAGGGGCGTTTTGCCGCTTTCCTGCTGCGTCTCGGCGTTGTCGCCGGCCATCAGGTCGGCAATGGCCAGGCCTTTTTCGTTGATGCCGTCCAAGGCGAAGAACAGGGCCGAGAGCGCCATCACCTGATTCTGCATGCCTTCCGGGACCCATCCTTCCCCAAAGCCGAAGAAGTTGGTGTTGAAAGTGGTGTAGGTCTCATATCCCTGCGTCGGCACGGTGTGAACGACAATGCCCGTGGCCGAGTTGAAATCGAAGTTCCGGCCCATGAGCACATCTCCCTCCGGTGTACGGGTGGTAAGGGCCGAACATCCATAATGGGCCGGTACCGGCTTGGGGGCCTGCGCCTGCTGGAAGCCTTTTGAAATGAAGTTCATGACATAGCCTACCAGCTGTCCGGCACTCCGGCCGCCGCCATTTTCCAGGAGCCCGGCAAAGCCGTCGTCTCCCTTGTATTCCATGTAATACAGGCCGTCGTCCAGTTTTTGGACAGACAGAGCGCCCTGCTTGAGTGATTCGGCCTGGGCCCATGCATTTGCCTCGGAAAGAAGTACAAAGGCCAACAAGCTCCATAAAATGGTCTTGACAATCCGTTTCATATTTGTCTCTGATTATTTGCCTGCCGAAAGGTATTCTTTCAGCGATTCCACGTAGTGGCTGAATGCTTCCTGGCCCGTGGGGGTAATCTTACAGGTAGTGCGGGGCATTTTTCCCTTGAAGCCCTTTTCCACCGTGATGTAGTCTGCGGCGGTGAGCTTGTCGATCTGCACGCTGAGATTCCCCGAAGTGGCTCCAGTCTGCTTCTTGAGGTAGGTAAAGTCGGCCTCATCGACCCCGGCCAGGATAGACATCACAGCCAGCCGGAGCTCCGAATGCAGGAGCGGATCTAACTTGGGAAACATAGGACTACCTGTTTTGACGTTTTACGAGGATTCCGGTTATGAAAAGGACAATGCCGGCAAAGGTGAAAAGAAGCATCTGCTCCTCATAAAGGCCGATTCCATAGTACAGCGCCAGACCTCCGATACCCGTTACGACACCGGCATTTTTGATGATCCAGTTCTTCAAGGCAACGCCGGTGATGGTTTCGGCCATGCCAAAGAGAAGGATAATCTGACCGGACAGGCTGGTCCCAACAGCGATGGCCCCGATGGGACTCGTGTTGATGAAAGAGTAGAGAATGCTGAAGAGGGCCACCGAGCAGGAGAAGATGCAGAAGGTGAGCCAGATACCCCGGGTAATGCGGCTGATTACGTTTTCAGAGCGCACCGCGTCTTCCTTGCTTCCTATCCACTTGGCCAGGGGGAAACCCACAAGAGGCATGGCGAACCAGAGAAGGTTCCAGTAGGCGTGTCCGGTGCTCTTCCATAAAAGGTAAATAGCCAGGGAGAAGCAGGTGAGCAGTACACCCCAGATCATGTAGTACTTGGCATTGCTGCGAAGGATGTCCTTTCGGCTGTTGTTCAGCGTTTCGGTGATGAGTTGAAGGCTTTCGGAAGCCGTCATTTCTTTGTTCTGTTCCATTGTATCCATTGTTTAATTCGTTTTCCGGTCCCCGTTCAGCTGCGCAGTCTGACAGAACCCCGATGCAAATATAAACAAGTTTACAATATAAACCAAATTTATTTCAGTAATTGTTTTGTCATGGCCGCAATTTCGCCTATTTTGGCACGGGATGTGCCGCATCGGCAGGCGACTTCCTGCAGGGTCAGGTGCGAATCCAGGAAGGCCTCCTCCTCTTCCACCACGTGGCGGATGGTACCGGCCTGGAGCACCTCTCCTCCCGTGTGTGGTGACTCCCCTAAACCCACACGGGAGCTACCAAGAACCCTTCCGGCGTGCGAAATGACTCCAAAACACACACAGGAAGGGTTCTTTAGGATGATATAGTTACGATTTTTTGTTAATTTTGCAAAAGTAGCCTGTAAATACCTTTGTGAAATGAACAAACGAACCCTCCTCTCCTTGCTGGCCGTCGTGTTGCTGGCCGGTTCCTGGACCGGGCTGTCTGCCCAGGACAAAGTTGTCAAGAAGATCATCGAAACCGGCACCACCGACAACCGCACCATGGAGCACGCCGACTGGCTGGCCAACCGCATTGGGGGCCGCATCGTGGGCTCCCCCGCCCTGACCCACGCCGAGGCCTGGGTCAAGGAACAGTTTGAATCCTGGGGCCTGGAAGTGATGGTGCAGGAAGCAGGAGAGATCAAAGTGGGTTTCTACCGCGGGCCCTGGTCTGGCCGCATGCTCAGCGAAGACGGAATGACGCTGCACTTTGGCACGCCTGCCTACACCTCCGGCACCAAGGGCAAGCAGGCTGGTCCGGTGCTCATCGAGCCCAAGGACCGGCGGGAGTTTGACCGGATGAAGGGGGCCCTCAAGGGAGCCTGGGTGCTGCTGAACAAAACGTCCAACGGCATGGCCTTCAACTGGCGGGAAGACTCGGATACGCTCTTTTACCGGGATATGGTAGAGGCCGGGATTGCCGGTTTCATCCGTTCGGCCAAGCTTCCGCTGCGCGTGATGTACGACCGCGCCCATTGCTACGACCTCACCATGGAGACCCTCCCCACCGTATGTGACATCATCCTGGACGAGGATCAGTTTGAGATTATCAAGAAAAAGGTACTCCGCAAGGATATCTTCCAGCTGGAGTTTGATATCCGCAACCATTTCTACCGCGGCCCCGTGAAGTATCACAACATCATCGGCATCCTCCGCGGCAGCAAGTATCCCAAAGAGTATGTGATGGCCGGCGGCCACCTGGATTCCTATGACATAGCCGGCGGCGCGGTGGACGACGGCAACGGCGCTTCCGTCACCCTGGAAGCCGCCCGCCTCATTGCCACCTCCGGTGCCAAGCCCAAGCGCACCATCCTGTTCTGCATCTGGACGGCCGAAGAGTTTGGCCTGCTGGGCTCCAAGTACTTTGTAGAGAATCAGACCGTCCCGCTGGAGAAGATCTCCAACTATATCAACCGGGATGGCGGTCCGCTCTGCGCAACCAGCGTTACGGTACCGCCCGCCATGTACGACGATTACGTAGAGGTCTGCAAGCCCATCATGAACCTGAATCCGGAGTTCCCCTTCACCGTGAACAAGCGGGAGGGAGACCCTCAGCCGCGTCCCACCCGGGGCGGCGGCAGCGACCACGCTTACTTTGCCCGGAACGGGGTTCCCACCCTCTCCTTCCGCGAGACGGACCCCAAGGGCTACAACTTTGAGTACGGAGAAATCTGGCACACGGAGCGCGATATCTACAACAAACTGATCCCCGAATACCTGGAGCATTCGGCCGTTGTAGAAGCCGTGGTGCTGTATGGATTGTCCAATCTGGACCACCTTCTCTCCCGGGAAGGCCTGTATTCCAACTAACGGGCTATGTTTACCGCATCGGAACATTTCCTCAGCGTGGCGGTGGCCGTCTATGTGACGGTCTGCTTGGTGGTGGCTGTCCTTCGCTGGAGGCACAAATGCGAGCCCTACGCCTCCCACATTGACTATTACTACCCCGGTTGGAGAACCGTCGTCTTCAGTTTCCTGTCCATCGTAAACCTGATCCCGGTGATCTTCATGCCCGGAGATCCGGATTGCGTGCATCTGCTGAGAATGGTGCTCCTGCTGTCCTCGCCTTTTCTGTGCGCCGTTCTCATCTTCAGCTACTTTGGCAAGGTACTAAAGGTAAAATGGTGGCGCAAACCCATCATAGCCCTTTCTTTCACCTATGTTGTAATGACGGGCACGGCCCTGGTGCTGGCCCTGGTTCCTGGGACCCAACTGCAGGGAGCCTTCCTTACCGGTTTCTTCATTACGGGCGGTGCCCTGGCCCTCATCTACCTGATCTGCTTCATCCAGGCCCTGCGGATGATTCTCCGGGTCATTCAAAAGTTCTCGGACGAGAACTATTCCAACCCCGACGACTTCCCCAAGCAATACGCGGAGAGCGTCCTCATCATCGCCGTCCTGCACCTGGTGATGAGCTGGAGCACCACCCTTAACGGTGCCCCTTGGGCTCTTACCTTCGGCCTGCTGGTCCTCTCGGTCCTCAGCATCATTTTCCTCATTGGCATCCTTTCTCCCCACCGGGCCGTGGAAGTGGCCCAGCTGGAGGCAGAAGTGCTGGCTCCAAGGGAAGAAATGACCCTGCCCCGGGAACGGGAAGAAGAACTGCTTCAGCGTATCCGTGAGCAGGTGGAAGAGAAGGAAGCCTTCCTGGACAGCCACCTTTCCCTGGCCGGCCTGTCCCAGAGCTGCGGCATCAACCGCACCTATGTATCCTCCGTTCTGTCCGGATACAAAGGCGGTTTCTTTGCCTATATCAACAGTTGCCGGCTGGCCTATGCAGAGAAGTACCGCGCAGAGCACCCCCAGGCCGACGTGGACGAGGTGGCCCTGTGCTCCGGCTTCAACAGCCGTCAGTCTTATTACAACGCCAGGAAACGCCTGACGAAGTAAGACCTACCATTTCATATTCAGGATGCGCGGGCTAAAGACAACGGTGATCCAGGCCCAGCGAAGGTCTCCCCGGTTGCTCTTGCGCTTGAGGCGGTCCATGGTCTCGGTGCCCTTCATGTAAGAGAAACCGGCGCTCAGGTTGATGTCTTTGGTAATGTCATAGGAGGCCGATAGCTCCACGCAGTGTCCCAGCGCCATCTTCAGACCTTCCAGCTTGGTGGCAGTGGCCATATAGTGATAGGTGGCCGACAGGGAAACTTTCTCTGCAATGGAGGCCGAAACGCCGGCATAGGCATTCTGAAGACCCGGAGAGAAGCCGTGGTAGTAAGTACTCACGTAGAAGAATTCCATCATTCCGTAGAACTTGTGATGGGATCCGTACAAAGAGGAAAAGCCCCGGATCTTGTCCCGGTAGACTACCCCGAAATGGCCGTCCTCGGGAACCACAAAATAGGGATCTCCGCTCAGATAATCGTACCCGGCGGTAAAGCTGAAGACCTTGGAAGCCTTTACCGTGGCCTTGGCGGCCGCCATCCAGGCGTCGATGGGAACCTCCTGATAATCCTTTCCCATCTGGTGGTAGTAGGAGGCCGAAAACTCGCCCCATTCGGGCTTGTAACTGATGTGCGTACCCAGCATTTGCTGGTAAAAAACGCCGATGTGCTTGGACGACTCGTCTCCCTGCACACCCAGGTTCATAAACAGCAGGGAGGCGCCCAAACCAATCTTGGGGACGTCGTAATGGTACCAGAAAGTCTGCATGGTCTTGTACGGCTGGGAGCCGTCAATATAGGCCGTTCCGCCTTCCAGGTTCTCGGGGTTCTGGTTGTAACCCAGGATCACGTGAGCCTTGTGCCCGTGGCCTTCGTAGCCCAGTTTGAGCACATCGTGGGAGACGGCCGCCATGGCCCAATCGTTGGGGCCGATGATGCGCTCGTCATCGTAGGACAGGGCTTGCCGGCCCACCTGGGCAAACAGGCCGAAGGGCAGCGTATACTTGGCCCAGGCCTCGAACATATGGAAGCTGCCATACCCCTGCTGGCCCCAGATATTGGAGTACTGGGGCGACACCAGCAGCTGAAGGCCGCCCTGCGTGTACCCAAGGTTCAGACGGGCACGGCTCACCAGGAAATTGGCGCGGTCCTGAACTTCGGCATCGGGGTCCTGGTTTTCCAGCACGGCTCCCACACGGATTTCTCCCTGGCTCAGGAGTTGAAGGTCTGCCGTAAGTTCCTGCGCAAAAAGCGACTGGGCCGGTACCAGCAACAGGGCCAGTACGAGCAGGCCATGGAGGGATTGTTTCAGTGTTCTCATCTTATGGGTCTGCTAGTCAATTCTTAACTTGACGCGGAAACCGCGGGAGGTGGGTTCCTCCACAATTTCACGGCATTGGTTCCGGATTTCCTGCATTTTGGCCTCCTTGAGCGGAGAGGTCTCCAGGCCTTCCACCATAAAGTCCAGGGCGGTGTCTTCCGACAGTTCGCTGTGCGTGATGCGGACAGTCATGGGGACATAGCTGGCCATGGGGCCCGAGAGCATCAGCTGGCACAGGTCCACGGCCTTGTCGCTTTTGGCGGCGATATTGTACTTGATGCAGAACTGCCGGATGCGGCTTTCCATATCCAGGAAGTCAAACTCGTTTCCGTCTACCTCAAACACCTCCTTGCGGATCCGCTGCACAAAGGCCTTGGTGGCGCTGCGCTTGGGATTCTCAAAGATCTGCTTGGGCGTCCCGTCTTCGTGGATATACCCGTCGTACATGAAGAAGATGCGGGTGCTCACATCGCGGGCAAACTTCATCTCATGGGTCACGATGAGCATGGTCATGCCTTCCTTGGCCAACTGGCGGATCACGCTGAGGACCTCTCCCACCATGGTGGGATCCAGGGCCGATGTGGGCTCGTCAAAGAGGATGACCTCCGGCTGCATGGCCAGGCAGCGGGCAATGGCCACACGCTGCTTCTGACCGCCGGAAAGACTGGAGGGATAGACATCGGCCTTCTCTGCCAGTCCGACTTTCCGGAGGAGCTGCAGCCCTTCTTCGCGGGCCTTCTCCAGGGGCGTCTTCTTGATTTTGCAGGGGGCGTACATCACATTCTCCAGGACCGTCATGTGGTCAAAGAGATTGAAGCTCTGGAACACCATGCCCATCTTCTGGCGCATCTTGTGCACCGGATAGCCCTTCTGGAGGATGTCCTCCCCGTTAAAGATGATGCTGCCACCGGTGGGCGGATCCAGCAAGTTCAAAGCCCTGAGGAAAGTACTCTTACCCGTACCGGAAGGGCCGATGAGGCTGATGACCTCGCCGGGCTGGATCTCGCAGTTGATGTCCTTGAGGACCGTCAGCTGGCTGCCGTCCGGATTGATATAGGTCTTACTGAGATGGGAAACGGTAATCATAGCACTTTCTTTTTAGGAGCAGCAAGATGAAGCAGCAGGCCGATGAGCCAGACCAGCAGGAAATAGATGACGGTAACCACCAGCAGCGGGAAGATGGCATCGAAGGTGCGGCTGCGGATGATGTCTCCGGCGCGGGTCAGGTCCTGGATGGCGATGTAGCCCACGATGGAGGTGCCCTTTAACAGGGAAACGCACTGTCCCTTGTACAGGGGAAGGCCCCGCCGGACAGCCTGGGGCAGCACAATGTGGAAGAAAGTCTGCGCACGGGTAAAGCCCAGGGCCAGGCCGGCCTCGGTTTGCCCGTTCGGGATGGCATCCAGGGAGGTCTTGTAAATGTCGCTGGCTCCGGATGCGAAGAAGAGAGCGAAGGTAATGACAGCCACCATGTCTGACGGAAGTCCCGTCTTGGGGAAGACCACATAGAACATGATGAGCAGCAGGACCAGTTCCGGAATGCCGGCCATAAAGCCGTTGTAGAACCGGGCAAAGGAGCGCATGCCGCGCCGGCGGCTGCGGGTCATAGCATACAGGCCCACGCCCAGCACCGATCCCAGCAGGATGGCCAGGACGCTGATCTTGAGCGTTTCCCAGAGACCGTTGGTGATGTATTTCCAGCGGCTTTCCTGAATGAAGTTCCGCTTGAAACTGTTTCGGGCTCCAGCTATCAGGCCTTCGTTGCTGCGCTGGAAATCTTCGTCCAACACAAAATAGGCGGGATGATACGAGTGGTAGGGCTCCGAAAACTTGTAATCCTTTTCCCTTTCCGGGGTAATGAAGATACAGCCGCTCAGGACATCGGCCTGTCCGGTCTTGACGGCAAGGCAGCCGGAAGCCATACCAAAAGCCTTTATCTCCAGGGGGCGGTTCAATTCCTTGCCCAGCTCCCGGAGAAGCTCAACCTCCAATCCATACCACTCTCCGTTCACCATGAAAGACAGAGGCGCAGTCATGGAGGTGACCGCTACCCGGATGGGTTCCCCCGTGGCCTCGTAGACAAGACGGGGGTAGGTATCCACTTCTGTAAAGCGGTTGGTGAGCCAGAAATCCTTGAGGCGCTGCATGGACCCGTCCTCCACCATCCGTTCCTGGATGGCGGAAAGGGTATTGGCCAGAATCTCGTTTTCCTTATTGAACAGGAAGGCGGTGGGAAAAGACTGCTTTCCCAGCATGGCTATTTTGATTCCGCTCTCTTTCCGGACTTCCGCATTAATAATAATCTCGTCATTGACCACCACGTCTGCCTTGTGGTTCAGGAGCGTTTGCAGAAGGTCACTGTCCGTATTATACAGGTCCAGGAAAATATCATCCCGGGCCGAAAGCTCCATATCGTAGCAGCTACCCGCTACGGTGGCTACCCGCAGGCCGGCCAGGTCTTCTTCCGACAGGAGCTCAATGGTCTGTTTCTGCATCTCGGCGCAGGAAACCAGGGCCAGCGCAGAGAGGAAACCGATGAGTGCTTTGTTCATGAACTGTGGCGTTTTTACAAATATACCCTTTTCTCACAAATTTTGCATATCTTTGGGAAAAGATGTAACTTGCGAAGAAAGAAAAAACGAACACTATGAGTGATTTACTTCCCATCCTGAAAGCTGCCCGTGTGGCCGATGCCGGCCCCGGAGCCAATCACGAAAAACGTCAAACCAAACAGCAGTTTGCATCTGAAGTATAATGGCGGTAGACAGGAAGAAGGGTTGGCTGGCACTTAGCCCGCTGTTGGTATTTCTCCTCATTTACGTGGTCACCGCCCTGGTGGCCCGGGACTTTTACAAGGTGCCGGTGGCGGCGGCTTTCATCATCGCATCGGCCTATTCCATGATTATTACGCGCTCGGTCCCCAAGACCGACGACAAGATGGCCATATTCTCCCGGGGCGCGGGCAACAAGAACGTGCTCCTGATGATCTGGATCTTTGTGCTGGCCGGGGCTTTTGCCTCCACCGCCAAGGACATCGGAGCCATCGACGCCACGGTCAACGCCACCCTGCACATCCTGCCCGGAAAGCTCATCTATGCGGGTCTTTTCCTGGCGGCCTGCTTTATCTCCATGGCCATTGGGACCTCCGTTGGAACCATCGTGGCCCTGGTACCCATTGCCACGGGCATTGCTACGGCCGAAGCCCAGATGAGCGTCCCCTTCATCACCGCCATCATCGTGGGCGGCGCTTTCTTTGGAGACAACCTTTCCTTTATCTCGGATACCACCGTAGCCGCCACCAAGAGCCAGGCGTGCTCCATGAAAGACAAGTTCCGGGTCAACCTCTGGATTGCCGCTCCCGCCGCCATCCTGGTAGCGGCCCTTTACGTGTTCATCGGCCTTTCCGTGGAAGCCACGACCACGGCCGCCCCGGTGGAATGGATCAAGCTGATCCCCTACCTGCTGGTCATCGGCCTGGCCCTGGCGGGCGTCAATGTAGTCACAGTTCTGGCCATCGGCATTGGCGTAAACGGCATCCTGGGCTGGATCCTGGGGTCTTATGATTTTGTGGGCTGGATGGTTTCCATCGGCACCGGCATCGGCTCCATGGGTGAACTCATCATTGTGTCGCTGTTGGCCGGCGGCATGCTGGAAATGATCCGCTACAACGGAGGCATGGAATTCATCATTGAATCCCTTACCCGCCACATCAAGGGCAAACGGGCCGCCGGGTTCTCCATTGCCGCCCTGGTGTCACTGGTGAACTTCTGCACCGCCAACAATACCATCGCCATCATTACCGTGGGCCCGCTGGCCAAGGACATTACGGAACGTTTCGGCCTGGATCCCCGGAAGACGGCTTCCATCCTGGATACTTTCTCCTGTTTTGTGCAGGGCATCATTCCCTACGGCGCCCAGATGCTCATGGCGGCCGGCCTTTCCGGCGTATCGGCCGTTGCCATCATAGCCAATCTCTACTACCCTTTCACGCTGGGAATCATAGCCGTCCTTTCCATCCTGTTCCGGTTCCCGCGTAAGTACTCTTAACTATGAAAAAGACACTCGGCGCCTATCTGGCGGCCTCGCTCACTACCCTGCTCTGGGGCGTTTCCTATCTTTGGTCGGACAGTCTGCTGGACAACGGGATTCCGGTAGAGTTCTTTGTGCCCGTACGCATGCTGCTGGCCGGCATCCTGCTGTGCATCATCAACAAGGTCACCGGACAGTCCATGAAGATCCAGAACCGGAAGGACATCTTGTTCTTTGTGCTGCTGTCCCTGTGTGTCCCTTTCATCTATTTCCTGGCCGAAACCTACGGCCTCAAGTACACCGAGTCGCCCACCATCACCTCCCTCATCGTGGCGTCCAACCCCATCTTCTCCATGATTACGGGCATGGTCATCTTCAAGGAGAAATTCGGCCGGCTCAATATCCTGGGCGTGTTCATTACCCTGGCGGGCCTGTGGCTGGTTACCTATACGTACAGCAGCACCGGTCCCCTCTTCCTGCTGGGAATCGCCATTATCTTTATTGCCGTTGCGTCGGAGGTGAGCCAGATTGCCTTTACCAAGAGCCTGGCCAGCCGGTATGCGCCTTCGGTGATTGTGATGTACCAGTTCCTGATCGGTTCCATCTTCTTTGCCCCGCTGTTCTTTACCAAGGGCCTGGCCAGCTTTGATCCGGAGCTCTATTTCAGTTGGAAGGTGCTGTACCCCACCCTGTCGCTGGCGCTGCTCTGCTCGGCCACGGCCTATACGTCCTGGGCCTTCGCCATCAAGGTGCTGGGCGTAGCCCGTACCAGCGTGTTCCTGGCCATTGTGCCGCTCATCACCGCCCTGGCAGCGGTAGCTACCAACAACGAAAGCTTCGCTGTTGTGCAGTGGGTGGGTCTGGCTGTTGGAATGGTGGGACTCTACTTGACCCAGTTGCCGGGCAAGCCTACTTGCAAAGCATAATATCCAGGATCATATGGTCGGTGGTCTTCATGCCGGCCGACCCGATGGTCCCGATGTTTTGGATGGTTTTCTCCACGTCGTCTTCGATGATGCCGTCGGTGGAGGGAATGCACGCACCGCGCAGGGCCAGGACGGCGCTTTGGACGGCGCAGGACACGCCGCTGGCCACTTTCATGGCGCAGCCCACCTTGGCACCGTCGCACACCATGCCGGTAATGTTGCCGGCCATGTTCTTGATGGCGGCGCAGATTGGCTCATAACCGCCGCCCTGCAGGTACACAATACCGCAGGCGCTGCCCGTGGAGGCCACTACGCAGCCGCAGAGGGCGCTCAGTTTCCCCAGATAGTGCTTGATATGGATAGCCACCAGATTGCTCAGGATCAGGGCTCTGGAGAGGCGTTCGTCGTCCACGTTGTACTTGAGGGCATAGGCAATCACCGGCATACTCACGGTGATGCCCTGGTTGCCGCTGCCGCTGTTGCTCATGGCGGGAAGGGTGCAGCCAGCCATGCGGGCATCGGAGGCCGCGGCCGTCATGCCCATGGCAAAGCTCATGAAATCGTCTCCAAAGACTTCTTTCTGGTTTTCCCGGATGGCCTTGCCCACCTGGAGGCCGTAGTTGCCCTTGAGGCCTTCGTGGGCCAGGGCCAGGTTGTAGGTGCGGTCTTCCAGGATAAAGGAGATATCTTCATAAGGGGCCGATGCGGCATATTCCACAATGTCCTTCACCGTGAGGTCATAGACATCGCCTGAGCGGTCTTTGGCGGCTGCGCCGGACTCGGAGGTCATCAGGATCTTGTCCGCGTAGCTGGTTTCCACAATGCGGTCGTGGTCGTCTTCGATAACCGCATAAGCGTGAGGGTCCACCTCTGCGCTGGCAATGCCGCCGCCTTCCACCGCCACCGTAGCCTTTACATACAGCAGGTGGGGCGTATCGGCCACGCTTACCTTGACTTTCTTCTGGGCCACCAGCTCCTTGGCGCGGGCTACGGCCTCGGGCGTAAGGGCAGCCAGGACCTCCAGGCCGCGGGAGGAGTCTCCGCAGACGGCACCCAGGGCCGCCGCCACGGGAAGGCCCACCATGCCGGTTCCGGGAATGCCCACGCCCATTCCGTTCTTGAGGATGTTGGCGCTTACGGCAATCTCCAGCTGGAAACCGGCCTTTAACCGCCAGTCGGCCGGGCAGGTACAGTTCTCGCTGATAATCTCGGTGGCTTTGGCCACGGCCAGGGCCACGGCTATGGGCTCGGTACAACCCAGGGCGGGCTTTACCTCGCGGTGAATGAGGGCGATGATTTGCTCAGAGGTCATAGCAGATCCAGGAATTTGACAAAGGCGTCCGTATCCAGGTTGTAGCCGCGGGGGCCGGAGAGGGTCTTTCCTTCTGCATCCAGCAGGAAGTAATTGGGCTGGGAGTTCACGCCAAAGCGCTCCAGCACCAGCTTGGAATTCACACGGCCCACGTCCTTGAGGACCTTGCCGCTTTCCGTGGTAACCCACTTCTCTTGCGGCAGGCGGGTCTTATCGTCTACATACAGGGATACAATCACGTAATTGTCCTGCAGGCGCTGGAGCACGCGGGGATCGCTCCACACGCGGGCTTCCATCTCCCGGCAGTTTACGCAGCCGTGGCCGGTGATGTCCACAAACACTTTCTTGCCCTGCTCGGCCGCGGCGGCTATGCCGTCTTCCAGGCTGCTGTAGCCGGTGAGGCCGTGCGGGAGCTTGACCTCGGAGCCGTAGATGCTTACGGTAGAGGGTGCGGCCTGCGGAGCCAGGGTTCCGGGCGTAAGTACAAAGTCTTGCGTCTCCAGGGGCGGCAGGTAGCCGCTGAGGGCCTTGAGAGGGGCGCCCCACATACCGGGGATGAGGTACACCACAAAGGCAAAGTCTATGATGACCAGGGCCAGCCGGCCCACGGAAAGGTATTCCAGAGGGGTATCGTGCTTAAAGCGGATCTTACCCAGCAGGTACAGGCCCAGCAGGGCAAAGCAAACGATCCAGATGGCCAGGTAAACCTCGCGGTCCAGGATGTGCCAGTGGTAGGTTTGGTCGGCCGTGCTCAGGAACTTGAGACCCAGGGCGATTTCAATGAAGCCCAGCACCACCTTCACGCTGTTGAGCCAGCCGCCGCTCTTGGGCAGTTTCTTGAGGATGGACGGGAAGAAGGCCAGCAGGGTGAACGGAAGGGCAAAGGCAATGCTGAAGGCCAGCATGGTTACCATGGGCGTCCAGAACTCTCCCTGGGTGCTCTTGATGAGCACGGTGCCCACGATGGGACCGGTGCAGCTAAAGCTCACCAGCACCAGCGTCAGGGCCAGGAAGAACACGCCCAGCAGACCGCCTTTGGAACTCTTGGCATCGGCCTTGGTGGTCCAGCTGGCGGGCAGGGTAATCTCAAAGGCGCCAAAGAAGGAGGCGGCGAACACCATGAAAATCACAAAGAAGAGGATGTTCGGGAGCCAGTGGGTACTGAGCCAGTTGAAGATGTCTGCCGTCACGGCCGATCCGCCGGCAGCCCAGGTAAGGCCGATGATGAGGCAGATGGGCACCGTATACAGCAGCACGATGAACAGGCCGTACATAAAGGCGTTGAAGCGGCCCTTGGCGGGGGTGTCGCTCTGCTTGAGGAAGAAGGACACCGTCATGGGCACCATGGGGAACACGCAGGGCGTCAGGAGCATGAGGAAGCCCCAGAGGATGGCCTCCAGGATGAGGCTCCACAGACGACTGGGGCCGTTGGATCCGGCCCAGCCATCACTGGCGTCATTCCCGGCTTGACCGGGAATCCCTACGGGCACGGAGAACTCATAGTCTTCCGGCATGCCGCAGAAATCTCCGCTGCAGGCACTCCACGTGACCGTTCCATTCACCGTAAGCTTACCGGAGCCGGTGACAACCAGATCCTGCTTAAGCACATAGGTACCCGTCACAACCATCTCTCCCTTGTAATCCGAAGGAGTAAACTCCTCCTTGGGGTCTCCGGAAACGGAAACGCCTTCACCAGGCTCCACCTGCAGCAGGGTCCCCACATACTCATCAGCCATGGGATGCACGTAGTAATCCTGTGCCACAACACCGTTCACCACCAGCTGATACTGATTCCCTTCTACATGATTGACAACGGCCTTCCAAACCACAGAGGGGGAAGCCTGAAGTATGAAAAACGACACCAAGGCCGTCAAGACTTGACCAAACATTCCTGCAAATATCTAATAACAAGCTAAGTTACAGCTTTTCACAAACAAAACCAAATCCGGGGTAATACCAACCTCTGGTTCTCCGTCACACCATCCTCCGATTCTCCGTCACACCATCCTCCGGAAATTATTTTTCGGGACGGGGCCCGAAAAACCAATTTCCTCCGGATTCATCAAAAGGATCTGCAGATCCGTGAAATGGAAGTGTTTATCACGCAAGTCTTTACGAAATTCCTCCTCCGAATTATTCAGAAGAGGAATTGCGTATCTAATTATTAATCAGTTGATTCTATTTCACGGCCAACGTCTCACCATACGTTTCCACCAGCGTTGGAGACCGAAGGCCGACACAGGGGGATTGGGGGATTAGGCCCCCAATGGGTCGAAGGTCCTATGGACGCAAAAAAGACAGCACGCGCTGTCTTTTTTGTGGCCCCAGCAGGATTTGAACCTGCGACCCACGGATTATGAGTCCGC
>CAMVJR010000020.1 GCA_947167855.1 uncultured Bacteroidales bacterium | reverse complement strand
GCCCGTCAGATTGTGGACTTCTTCGCCACCGGTAACACCCGTTTCCAAGTAAATAAGTAATATGGTACGCGTTAAACCTTTTGCGGCCATTCGGCCCCCCAAGAACCTGGTCACCGAGGTAGCCGCCCCGCCGTATGACGTCCTCAACTCGGAGGAAGCCAAGGCCATGGCCGGAGAAAAGAGCCTCCTGCACATCACCAAGCCGGAGATTGACTTCAACCCCATCGCCGGAGAGCACGAGCAGCGCACCTACGACAAGGCCGTAGAGAACTTCAAGCTCTGGAAAGAGCGCGGCTGGCTGGTACGGGAGAACAAGGAAAAGTACTACGTCTACGCCCAGACCATGGACGGCCGCACGCAGTACGGAATTGTCCTCTGCGCCCACACGGACGACTATGCCAACGGCATCATCAAGAAGCATGAGCTCACCCGCAAGGAAAAGGAAGACGACCGCATGGTCCACGTCCGCATCCAGAACGCCAACATTGAGCCCGTCTTCTTTGCCTTCAAGGATCACGCAGAACTGGGAGAAATCATTGCTAAGACCGCCGCCGGAGAGCCCGAGTACAAGTTTGTGGACGAGAACAACTTCACCCACACCTTCTGGGTCATTGACAACGACGCCGTCAACGCCCGCATCACGGAGATCTTCACCAAGGATATTGACGCCTTCTACGTAGCCGACGGTCACCACCGCACGGCCGCCGCAGCCCGCGTGGGCGCGGAGAAGAAGGCCCAGAACCCCCACCACACCGGAAACGAAGAATACAACTTCTTCATGGCTGTCTGCTTCCCGCAGAGCCAGCTGGCCATCATTGACTACAACCGTGTGGTAAAGGATCTGAACGGTCTGTCCACGGCCGATTTCTTCAAGGCCCTGGAAGAAGACTTTGTGGTGGAGCGCAAGAGCAGCGAGATTTATCATCCTTCCGGTCTGCACAACTTCTCCATGTACATTGAGGGAACTTGGTACAGCCTTACCGCCAAGCCCGGCCGCTACAACGACAACGACCCCATTGGCGTGCTGGACGTCACCATCCTGAGCAACCTGGTCCTGGACAAGATCCTGGGCATCAAGGACCTCCGCACCTCCAACCGCATCGACTTCGTGGGCGGTATCCGCGGCCTGGGAGAACTCTCCCGCCGCGTAGACTCCGGAGAGATGAAGGTAGCGTTTGCCCTGTACCCGGTGTCCATGCAGCAGCTCATCAACATTGCCGATACCGGCAACATCATGCCGCCCAAGACCACCTGGTTCGAGCCCAAGCTCCGCTCAGGGCTTGCCATCCATAGTTTGGATTAAGGTCAAAAAAACCTCCCGGTTCGGGAGGTTTTTTTTGACTTATAGACCCCAGTCTGAGGCCTTGAAACTGGTCTTGGGTGCGTTGGGGACGTTGGGGAAGTAGGAGAAGCCGGTGATCTGTTCCAGTTCGGCTATACTCATCATCTCCGTAGCGGTGACGGCCTGGCCCTTGTGGTCGTTGGTGTGGGTACGCACAAAGGCGGCGCACTTGAGATCATCGGCCGATACATCCTTCACGCTCTTGCCGGAGTTGCCGGCCTTGGTGCGAAGCAGGGCATAGTAGAACATGGTGGGCTGGGACACGTCGTCGCGGTCTGCGTAGGTGATCTTCTTAGCCTTGGCTTCCTTGCCGTAACCATCCTTGTAGTCCTTGAAGTAGCAGCCAATCACCACGTAAAGGGTATCACTGCACTCCTGGCGTTCCACAAAACTTTCCAGAATATTCCAGCCTCCGTCGCCGGTATTGAAACCGCTGCTGAGCTGAGGGGCGATATTGGTGTGGTAGAACACCTGCTTGTTAGTGGCCACGCTGACTCGACGCTCGGCCGATCCCAGCAGATGGCCGCGGTTGCAGCCACTGGAAGAACCGGCGTTGGCGCCTTCCCGCTTATACTGGATATCCTTGGGAATATTGGGATCCCAGGTGTACGCATCGGTGCGCTTGGTGTTGGCTTTAGAGTACATAGGATGACGGGGTGCGGCTACCCAGTAGGCTACGTGGTCTTCTGCACTGTAGCAGACGGTATAGTTACGGGCCTTTCCCGTGGGGCCGTTCACGTCCGGGCAGATATGCCAGGCATAGTACTGATTAGCATCATCCTCGTTGACCATGTAGTTACCATCGGCCTTGATCTTCATCACAGGGAGTTCGGCCCAGCCGGGCTGGTTGCCGGTAGGAGTGGGCTGGGGCTTAACCTGTTCCAGGGTTTGGAAAGAAGTAACAGCGCCATAGAACGACTGGATCTTGTCGCGGTCGTACAGGACGACATAAGCCCTGTAGTAATAGGTCTTATTGTCTCCCAGGTTGTCAATGGATGCCTTGAAACTGGTCTGACCCAGGCTCCAGTCTGCCTGCTGGACATGGCTAAGGTCTGTAGCCGACTCTCCCCACTCAAAACCCACTTCACGAACCAATCCCACAGCTTTGCTGAAAGAGCCGTTGAGCGTTGCGGACGAAACGGTTATCTGACTGGCGGCTTCGGTGTTCACCGAAACGGACAGTTCCTTCTGGTCTTTCCCGCAGGAAAGCAGGCCGGCCACGAAGGCAAGGAGGACGAACATCTTTTTCATACTAATAACGGTTGAGCGGACGGCCGGCGGTCATCATGTGCACTTTGCGCTTGACCTCTTCCAGGACCTGCTGGTGAGCGGCAAGCTCGGCGGTCTGGGCCTCGGTGGGTTCCTTGGCGGTGAGGGCGGCAAAATGCTCATTGGCCGATGCCAGCACGGCGTCGATGAGTTCTACGATGGCCAGCATGTCCTTCTGCTCGAAGCCGCGGGAGGTGATGGCCGGCGTGCCAATACGGAGACCGCTGGTGGCAAACGGGCTGCGGCTGTCAAAGGGAACCATGTTCTTGTTCACGGTGATATCGGCCCTTACCAGCTCCTTCTCTGCCACACGGCCCGTCAGATCCGGGAACTTGGTGCGGAGGTCGATGAGCATGAGGTGGTTGTCCGTGCCACCGGAGATAATCTTGTAGTCTTTGTCAATGAAGGCCTGACACATGGTGGCGGCGTTGGCCACAACCTGCTTCTGGTACTCCACGTATTCCGGCTGGGAGGCCTCGAAGAAGGCCACGGCCTTGGCAGCGATCACGTGCTCCAGCGGGCCTCCCTGGATGCCGGGGAAAACGCTGGCGTTGAGGATAGCGCTCATCTTCTTGATCTCTCCCTTGGGAGTGGTGAGACCCCAGGGGTTATCGAAGTCCTTACCCATGAGGATGATACCGCCGCGCGGTCCGCGGAGGGTCTTGTGGGTGGTGGAGGTAACGATGTGGGCGTATTTGACCGGGTTCTTCAGGAGACCGGCGGCAATGAGGCCGGCGGTGTGGGCCATATCGATCCAGAGGATGGCACCCACCTTGTCCGCGATGGCGCGCATGCGCTCATAGTCCCACTCACGGGAATAGGCCGATGCACCGCCGATGATGAGCTTGGGCTTGCATTCGAGGGCCTTGCGCTCCATTTCGTCGTAGTCTACGCGACCGGTTTCCGGATTGAGGCCGTAGGCAACGGGGTTGTAAAGCAGGCCGCTGGCATTCACGGGAGAACCGTGGGTCAGGTGACCGCCCATGGAGAGGTCCAGACCCATGAAGGTGTCTCCGGGCTTGAGGATGGCCATGGTCACGGCCATGTTGGCCTGGGCGCCGGAATGCGGCTGCACGTTGGCATATTCTGCATCGAAGAGGGCGCAGAGACGGTCAATGGCCAGCTGTTCAATCTGGTCTACCACCTCGCATCCGCCATAATAACGCTTGCCGGGATAGCCCTCTGCATACTTGTTGGTGCAGACGGAACCCATGGCGGAAAGCACCTGGTCGGATACATAATTCTCGGAGGCAATCAGTTCCAGGCCGGAAGACTGACGTTCCTGCTCCTTCTTAATAAGGTCAAATACTTGTAAATCGCTTTTCATATAGTGTTGATATGTATATTTCCAGTCTACAAAGATACTCTTTTTTGCCGGAAAAGCCTTACCTTTGCGGAGATATATGTCACGCTTTCTGGTAGAATACAGAAAAGTCATCTTTTCCGTGATGCTCATCCTGGTGGTGGGCAGTGTGTTGTTGATTCCCCACATCAACATCAACACGGACATGACCAAGTATCTGCCGGAAAGTTATGCCATGAAACAGGGCCTGGACGTGATGGAACAGGAGCTGCCCTCCCTGCAGGACCGCATGCAGGAATTCGGCGCCCTGTTTGCCGACGGCAACGACCTCATGCCCACAGATCTTCCCAGGACGCTGGCCATCGGAGTGGCCCTTCTGTTTGTGGTCCTGCTGGTCATGTGCTCTTCCGTGATGGAAGTGGTGCTGTTTCTGGTTACCACCGGTTTTGCCGTAGCGCTCAACATGGGCACCAACGCCTTCCTGCCCAGCGTGTCCATGATGACCAACATGCTTACGCCGGTGCTGCAGATGGTGCTGTCCATGGACTACTGCATCATCCTGATGAACCGCTACCGGCAGGAAAAACTGCTGGGCAAGGCTTCCGAAGAAGCCATGGTGGGGGCCATCAGCACAGCTTCCTCCTCCATTCTGAGCAGTGCGTTCACCACCATCGTGAGCCTGCTCATGCTCAATTTCATCAAGCTCAAGATTGGCACCGACCTGGGCATGGTCCTGTCCAAAGGCGTGGCCTTCTCCCTTCTCTGCATCTTCACCGTCCTCCCCTTCCTCATCCTGGCCGGAGACCGGGCGGTGGAAGCCACTCGGAAGAAGATCCCCCGGCTGCCCTTCGGCCCGATTGCCCGGATCCAATATAAGTCCCGTTACTTCCTACTGGTGCTATTCGTGGCCATGTTTGCCGGATTCACCTATTTGAAAGGCCGAACGGTCCTTTCCTTCGCCCCCAACTGGAGCAGCGCCGCCCTGGACCAGAAGGAAGGCTCCGACAATGCCACCCTGCTGCTGTATTCCAATGCCGATGAAGGGGCCGTCACCGCCCTGATGGACACGCTGGAAACCGTACCGGGCGTGATCCGGACCCTGAGTTACCCGTCGGTGGTGCTGAGGCCCCGGACCGCCTCCCAGATGCTGGAACTCTTCTCCGAGTTCTCACCCCAGGACACCGTTGCTCTGCCCCAGGAAATGCTTTCCCTGGTGTATTACGCCCGCTTCCATCCGCAGCGAAGCGAAAGGATGAGCTTCCAGGAAATCATGGACCTGGTGGAAGAGCTCTCCGCCCAGGGCCTGATACCCGAAGGGTTTGACCCCGCCATCCTGATGCCGGTCCCGGAGCCCGAACCCGAACCGATACCCGAACCGGAGCCGGAACCGGAACCCGTCCTGCCGGAGCCCGAAGTCATCATAACAGACCAGAAGGACACCACCGTCATCGTCGTCCTTCCGGAGCCCGAACCGCTGCCGGTGGCAGAGCCCGAGCCCCCGTCGGACGGGCTGCCCACCTACGAGGAGCTCAACGAGCCCCACACGGCCGCAGAAATGGCCACCCTCCTGGAACTGGACCCCGGTCAGATGAACATGCTCTACCGCCTGGCCGGCCGGCGCGGCAAAACCATGAGCATGGCCGAAATCCTCTCTTACGTCCGCAAGAAAATCCTTCCCAACCGCCGCTATTCGGCCTTTATTCCCAAAGAGGCCAAAGAGAGGCTGGAGATCCTGGGACCGCAGGCCGATTCCATCCTGGCCGCCGGACCGCGCCTGCTAGCACAGGCCGATACCCTGGTCCTGCCTCCCGTCGAAGAGCTTCCGGCCCACGTCGATACGGTTACGCCGTTACTGGCGGTGGCGGAACCCGTAACCATCGCCGAGCCGGATCCCGTCGTGGAAGAAGAGCTTCCGCCCACGCCCATGGAAGTCCTGGCCGAGATGGCCTTCTCTTCCATGCGGTACTCATCGGCCCGCATCTATTCTGCGCTGCATGCCGCCGGCATCTCCGTTTCCAAAGACCAGCTGGACCTGCTGTTCCTCTACTCCGGCGCCCAGAAGGGCTTTGATCCTAACTGGAAGATGTCTCCCGGAGAACTTCTGGATTTTGTGGCCGATACGCTTCTGACCAATCCTACCCTGAGCGCCTTTGTGCCCGACAGCTCCCGCACCCTCATCACGGAAGCCCGCGAAGAGTTGCTGCTGGGACTGGGACAGATCCAGGGACCCAACTATTCCGGCGCCGTGGTGATCAACAGCCTCCCGGTAGAGGGAGACAGCACCTCCGTCATGGTGGATGAGATTAGAAAACTGGCCGATGAAGGCCTCCAGGGCCCCCACTACTGGATCAGCGAGGCCGAGATGTACAAAGAACTCCAGGAGGGCTTCCCGTCCGAGCTCATGCTCCTGACGGTCCTCACCATCCTGTCCATCTTTGTGATTGTGGCCATCAACTTCCGCTCCGTCTTCATTCCCATCCCGCTCATCATGACCATCCTGTCGGGTGTCTACGTGAACGTATGGGCCAGCGGCATGGGCGGCAACACCATGTATTACCTGTCGTATCTGATCATCCAGGGCATCCTGATGGGCGCAACCATTGACTATACCATCCTCTTCACGCACTATTACCTGGCCGCCCGCAAGGAGGCCGATGTGGCCGACGCCATCGCCGGCGCCTTCGAGGGATCGTCGCACTCCATCCTCACCTCCGGCCTCATCCTCATCATCGTGCCCTACATCATGGCCTTCACCATGACCGATCCCATGATTGCCAGCATCCTCCGCTGCCTGGGTACCGGTTCCCTGGCCGTGGTGCTGATCCTGCTGTTTGTCCTCCCCGGCGTCATCGCCGCCCTGGACCCCCTCTTTACCCGCCGAAAAGCCAGATTATGAAAGACCGCAAACTGCTGAATATTGAACTGGGCCGGATGTCGGCCGATGAGTACGTGCATGGACGCCCGGAGAGTGGCGTGGTGCTGGTGCTGGACAACATCCGCAGCGCCCACAACGTGGGCAGCGCCTTCCGCACGGCCGATGCCTTTGGTGTGGACAAAGTGTACCTGGGTGGCATCTGCCCCGTGCCACCGTCCCCGGAACTTCGCAAAGTAGCCCTGGGGGCCGAAGAAGTGGTCCCCTTCGAGCACGTCTCAGACGTAGTGGCTTTGGTGGAAAAATTGAAGGCCGATGGCTACACGACGGTAGCCGTGGAACAGACGGTGAACTCCGTGAAACTGGATGCTTTCCGACGGGACCCTTCGGCCCGCTATGCCCTGGTCTTTGGAAATGAAGTGGAAGGCGTGCAGCAGGCCGTGGTCGATGCCTGTGACTTTGCCCTGGAAATCCCCCAGCAGGGCACCAAGCACTCCCTCAACGTCTCCGTCTCCGTAGGTGTCATCCTCTGGGGTATTCGCTAGTATTCTACCTTATTCAAGAATAGGGCGTGTCCGGGGACGGACTCGCCGGCGTCGCCGCGGGTGCCGCTCTCGATGAGTTCCGCCACCCATTCGGGCGCATGCTTTCCCCGGCCCACCTCAATGAGCGTCCCCACCGTAGCCCGGACCATGTTCCGCAGAAACCGGTCCGCCGCAATCCGGAAATACCAGTAAGGATAGTTGGAGGGAGGGGGTGCACAGGCCCCCGGGACAGTACTCCCTTCCTCCGACTCCATAATTTGAATATGAGAAGGGGTATAGGGAGCCCAGAAGGCATCGTAGACGGTGCAGATGGAGGTTTTGTTGTCAGTCCCGGTCTTTTCAAAGCAGGTGAAATCATGGGTTCCCAGAAGGAACTGACAGGCTTGGTTCATGGCTTCGAAGTCCAGGCCGGGGTAGCCGCACTGCCAGGAATAAGACCGCACAAAAGGGTCTTTCTGCCGATGGATGAAGTAGGTATATTCGCGGCGTTTGGCGCTGAAGCGGGCATGTAAATCATCGGCCACCGGAGAGACCGAATGAACAGCCACGCCATGGGGCAAAATGGCATTTAATTTGTAGTTAAAGTCGGATGCCTCGAAGGGTAAAATACCGTCCCAATCAAAGTGAGCAATGTAGTGGTAAGCGTTGACGGCGGTATCCGTTCGGCCCGCACCGGTAACGGGGACCGGGCGGCCCAGCAACCGGGAAAGGGCACTTTCCAGACACTGCTGCACGGAAGGCGCAGAGGGCTGGATTTGCCAGCCGCAGAAAGCCGAACCGTCATAAGAGAGGCAAAGGAAATAACGCATATGCAAAATTAACAAATTATATGGAATCTGTTAACATCAGAGAATTAAACGAGCGCATCCAGAAAGAGAGCTCCTTTGTAGACCTTCTCACCCTGGAAATGGGTAAAGTGATTGTGGGCCAGAAGCAGCTGGTAGATAACCTGCTTATTGGCCTGCTGAGCGGCGGCCACATTCTGCTGGAAGGCGTTCCCGGTCTGGCCAAGACCCTGGCCATCAACACCCTGTCCCAGGCCGTAGACGCCCAGTTCAGCCGTATCCAGTTTACCCCGGACCTCCTCCCGGCCGACGTAGTGGGTACCCTGGTCTACTCCCAGAAGAAAGAAACCTTCGAGGTGCACAAGGGCCCCATCTTCGCCAACTTTGTACTGGCCGATGAAATCAACCGTTCCCCGGCAAAAGTGCAGAGCGCCTTGCTGGAAGCCATGCAGGAGCACCAGGTCACCATAGGTGACAATACGTACAAGCTGCCGGAACCGTTCCTGGTAATGGCCACCCAGAACCCCATTGAGCAGGAGGGTACCTATCCCCTGCCGGAAGCCCAGGTGGACCGTTTCATGCTCAAGGTGGTGGTCTCCTATCCCAAGAAGGACGAGGAGCGCCAGATCATCCGCATGAACAACACCGGAGAGTTCCCCAAGGCCCAGGCCGTGGTCAAACCCGAGGACATTATCCGCGCCCGCAGCGTTGTCCGTGACGTGTATATGGACGAAAAGATTGAGCGGTACATCGTGGACATTGTGAACGCCACCCGTACCCCTGCAGAATACGGTCTCCCGGAACTCAAGAACTTCATTTCCTACGGTGGCTCCCCGCGTGCCAGCATCTCCCTGGCTATGGCGGCCAAGGCCTACGCCTTTATCAAGCGCCGCGGTTACGTGATCCCCGAGGATGTCCGCGCCGTTTGCAACGAGGTCCTGCGCCACCGTATCGGCCTTACCTATGAAGCCGAGGCGGAGAACGTCACCCCCGAACAGATTATCGAAAAGATCATTAACGCCGTCATCGTTCCGTAATCCGGAGCGAAGCGACCCAGGGGGGCTGGGGGATTAGGCCCCCAGTTAATTTAAGTATTTTTGTCAAATGACACCCGAAGAGCTCATAAAGAAGGTTCGGAAGATTGAGATCCGCACCAAGGCGCTGAGCCACCAGGTCTTTGCCGGAGAATACCACTCCGCGTTCAAGGGCCGCGGTATGGCGTTCAGCGAGGTGCGCGAGTACCAGTGGGGAGACGACGTCCGCAACATGGACTGGAACGTAACAGCCCGCATGAGCGCCCCGTACGTGAAAGTCTTTGAGGAAGAGCGCGAACTCACCGTGGTGCTGCTGGTGGATATCTCCCGTTCCGGCCTGTTTGGAACGGCCGTCAAGACCAAACGCGAGCAGATTGCAGAGATTGCCGCCACGCTGGCCTTCAGTGCCATCCTCAACAACGATAAAGTGGGTTGCATCCTGTTCAGCGACCACGTGGAGAAGTTCATCCCGCCTGCAAAAGGCCGCACGCACTTCCTCCATATTGTCCGCGAGATCCTGGAATACGAGCCCACCGCCAACGGGACGGACATTGGAGAAGCCCTGCGCTACCTCACCAACGCCATCAAGAAAAAGTGCACCGCCTTTGTCCTCAGCGACATGCTGGATGTACAGGCCGATGGTACCCCCCGCTACGAGGAAGCCCTGAAGGTGGCCGTGAACCGGCACGACGTGTCCGTCATCCGCATCAGCGACCCGCGCGAGAAGAGCCTGCCCAACGTGGGCCTGGTCCATGCCAAAGACGCAGAGACCGGAGCCTCCCGCTGGATCAACACCGCATCCGGCAGCGTCCGCAGCGCCTATGAGAACTGGTTCCGCACCAGCACCGGAGCCGCCGACCGCCTGATGCTCCGTTACCACGTGGACCACGTAGACATCTCCACCAATGAGGATTATGTCCGTGGCCTGCTGTCCTTATTCCACAGAAGATGAAGTTGAAACTGATCATACCGGCCCTTCTCCTGACGACGCTGCTAGGCGCCGAGGGCATTCGTAAAGAGGCCGGAAATACCTTCCTGGAGCCCCTCCAGAAGCGGGATTCGGTGCTCATCGCAGACCAGTTCCGCTACGGCGTTCTCCTGGAGAACGTGCCGGAAGGAACGCCGCTGTCCCTGCCGGAATTCAAGCCGGAGAAAGACAGCCCGCTGGAAATACTGGGAGAGTGGCAGCTGGACTCCACCCGCATCAGCAGGAAAAAGGAAGTCCCGGCCCGCTACAACATCAAGGCCTCCCTCATCCTCACCGCCTTTGACGGCGGCATCTACGAGCTGCCGGACATTCCCGTGCTCATGGACGGGGACACCCTGGTGTTCCGCGCCCCCGAGGAGCCCCTGGAGGTGAAGGAACTTCCCATCGACATGGAGACCTTCCAGGCCCACGACATCAAGCCGCAGGTCAAGTTCCCCTACACCTTCCGGGAGATCTTCCCCTGGGTGCTGGGCGTGCTGGTTTTCATCGGCCTGGTGATCCTGCTGGTGCGCTTTATCCAAAGCCGGAGAAAAGCGGCCCAGGAAAAGGAAATGGCCGAGCCGGCCCACATCAAGGCCCTCCGCAAGCTGGACAAGTACCGCGGAGACAAGTACTGGAAGCCGGAAAACCAGAAGACCTTCTATTCCGGCGTCACCGACGCCCTGCGCGAGTACATCGTATCCCGCTTTGGCGTAGCCGCCATGGAAATGACCACGGCCGAGATTTTTGACGGCCTCAAGGGAAGCGATATCCCGGAAGACCTGTACGCAGAGATGAAGTCCCTCTTTGAAAGGGCCGATTTTGTGAAATTCGCCAAGTTCACCGCCACCGACGAGGAGAACGCCACCGTCCTCCCCCAAGCCGTGCGCTTTGTCACGTCCACCTACCAGGCCGAACTGGAGGAAGAGATGAAGGAGGAGTAGGTTATGTTCTTTGAGTATCCCAAGCTGCTTTTCCTCTTAATCATTCCCATCCTGCTGGTGGGACGGTACCTCTATATTGAACTGAGGGACCGCCGGCCGCACATGCGCGTCTCCAAGCTGGACGCCTGGACCGCCGGAGGCCGATCGGCCCTGGAGATTGTAAGGCACATTCCCTTTGTGCTGCGCACCGCCGCCCTGGTGCTCATCATCATCGCCATTGCCCGTCCCCGCTCCTCTTCGCAGGTGGAGAAGGTGGATACCGAAGGCATCGACATTATCTTTGCCATGGACGTATCTACCAGCATGCTGGCCCGGGACTTTGAGCCCGACCGCCTGAGCGCTGCCAAGGACATTGCCATCGAGTTCATAGCCCAGCGGCCCTCGGACCGCATGGGTATCGTGGTCTTTGCCGGAGAAAGCTACACCCAGTGCCCCCTGACCACGGACCGCGCTACCCTCATCAACCTGATGAAGGAAGTGCAGACAGACCTCATCGAGGACGGCACCGCCATCGGTAACGGCCTGGCCACTGCCGTGGCCCGCATGAAGGACTCCGACGCTAAGAGCCGCGTGGTGATCCTGCTCACGGACGGTGTAAACAACATGGGAGAGATTGACCCCGGCATGGCCGCCGAGATTGCCAAGACATATGGCATCCGCGTTTACACCATTGGTGTGGGCGCCAACGGAACGGCCCCCTACCCGGTGCAGACGCCCTGGGGCATCGAGCTCCGCAACATGCAGGTAGAGATTGACGAAGACCTGCTCAAGAATATAGCCGACGGTACCGGCGGCCGGTATTTCCGCGCCACCGACAACACCAAACTGAGCGAAATCTACGCCGAGATTGGTCAGATGGAGAAGACCCGCACCAGCGTGGACTCCTTCCCCGTATACAAGGATTTGTTTAAGAATTACGCGCTGGCAGCCTTGGTTTGCCTGTTACTGGAGCTGCTGCTGAGCGCCGTTTTAAGGAGGATGCCGTGATGTTGATGTTTGCCGACTACAAGTTCTTGTACCTGCTGCTCCTCATCCCTGTGGTGCTGGTAGGTTATGCCATCCTGCGCTACCTGCGCGCCCGCCGGGTCAAAGCCTTTGGAGACCCGCAGCTCACCGAGGCCCTGATGCCGTCCCGTTCCCGCTCCAAGGGTTGGGTGCGCATGGCCTTCTGGTGCCTGGCCTTCGCCTTCTTTGTGGTGGGCCTGGCCCGTCCCCGCAGCGGCGCCAAACTGGCCGAGCGTACCACCCGCGGCGCAGAAATCATCGTAGCCCTGGACGTCTCCAACTCCATGCTGGCCCAGGATTATTCCCCCAACCGCCTGGAGCGCGCCAAACTGGCCATTTCCCGCCTCACGGACAAGTTACAGGACGACCGCATCGGCCTGGTGATCTTTGCCGGAACGTCCTTTGTGCAGCTACCCGTGACCACGGACTACGTGAGCGCCAAGATGTTCCTCAGCAGCATTGACACCGAGTCCATCCCCGTACAGGGAACGGCCATCGGAGATGCCATTAACTTGAGTATCAAAAGCTTCAGCGCCCAGAGCGAGAAGAGCCGCGTGATTGTGGTCATCTCGGACGGTGAAAACCACGAGGACGACCCTGTGGCCGCAGCCAGGCAGGCTGCAGAGCTGGGCATCAAGGTCTACACCATCGGTGTGGGTTCGGCCGAAGGCCAGCCCATCCCCGTGGAGGGAGGCCTCCTGCGGGATAAGGACGGAGAGATTGTGGTCACCCGGCTGGACGAAGAAACCCTTCGCAATGTAGCCCGCGCCGGAGGCGGGGCCTACATCCACGCCGGAGGCGAAGAATTCGGCCTGAATCCCATTATTGACGACATCCGCAAGATGGAAGACGAGGAGTTTGGCTCCCTGGTCTTTGAAGAGTACGACGAGGAGTACATGTACTTCTTTGGGATTGCCCTCTTCTTCCTGGTGCTGGAAATGCTCATTGGCGAGCGCAAGCCCCGCCGCAGACTGTTTGAAGTATGAGAAAGTTCCTCTGCATAGTGATGCTCCTGGTGAGCGGCAGCGTTGCCTTCGGCCAAAAGGCCGACCTCCGTCGCGGCAACCGCGAGTTCAAAAAAGGAGAGTACGCCAAGGCCGATATCAGCTACCGCAAGGCCCTGATGCTGGATACGGCCTCCGTGGCAGCACATTACAACCTGGCCAACAACCTCTACCGCCAGGAGAACTACGACGAAGCCGCCAAACAGCTGGACGCCGTGCAGCTCACGGCCTCGGAAGTGGAGTTTGCCTCCGATTACTACTATAATCACGGAGACGTGGCCATAGCCAAGGAAGACTGGCAGACGGCCGTGAACATGTTCAAGGAGGCCCTGCGCCGCAACCCCGGAGACCTGGACGCCAAGGAAAACTACCTCTACGCCCGCAACAAGCTCCAGGAACAGCAGCAGAACCAGAACCAAAACCAGGATCAGAACCAGAATCAGGACCAAAACCAGGACCAGAATCAGGATCAAAACCAGGATCAGAACCAGGACCAGAACCAGGATCAGAACCAAAACCAGGACCAGAATCAGGATAACAAGAAGGACCAGCAACAGCAGCAGGGGCAGCAGCCCCAGATAAGCCCCCAGCAGGCACAGCAGCTGTTACAGGCCATTCAGGATAAGGAAAAACAGACCCAGGAAAAGGTGGACGAGAAGAAGGCCCAGGCCCTCAAGTCCCGCAAGAAGGAAAAGAATTGGTAGCGTATGAAGAAACTGTTTGCTATACTCATAGCCCTGCTGGGCAGCGTGGCCGTCTGGGCCCAGCAGAGCATCCGTGTGGAAGTTCACAATATCGTAGAACTCTCCGAGCGTTTTAACCTGGTATTCGTCATTGAGGGAGAGCATGCTCCCTCGGACTTCCAGTGGAACGCCCCCGAAGACTTTACCGTTGTGTGGGGTCCCCAGAAGGGTACCTCTACCAGCATCCAGATGATCAACGGGAAAACCACGCGCTCTACCCAGACTTCATACACCTACATCCTGCAGGCCCGCAAGACGGGCACCCTTTCCATCCCGGCCGCCACGGCCAAGGTAAAGGGCAACGAAATCCGCTCCAAGGCCACCTCCATCCAGGTGGTGGACGACGGTTCCTCCTCCGGTGGCAACACCGCTGGTTCTTCACAGGGCGGCCAGGAGCAGCAGGCCCAGACAGCCTCCTCCAGCCAGGCCGATATCTTCATGCGCCTGACCCTCAACCGCACTTCCGTGGTGGTGGGAGAGCCCATCACCGCCACCCTCAAGATTTATCACCGCACCAATCTGGCGGGCTTTGAGAATGTCCGCTTCCCCTCTTTCAACGGCTTCTGGAGCCAGGAAGTGGAGGCCCCGGACAACATTGAATTCCAGCGCGAGCAGGTAAACGGAACCATGTACAACAGCGCCGTCCTGCGCCGCTGGGTGCTGATTCCGCAAAAGACCGGAGACCAGAACATAGACCCGGCCGAGGTGGTGTGCCTGGTGAACGTGCAGCAGCGCCGCTCCACCGGCTCCATCTTTGACGATTTCTTTGGCAGCGACTACATCACCACGCGCCAGCGCGTATCGGCCAAAGCCCCTACCATCCATGTATCGGCCCTGCCGGCCGGCGCCCCCGCATCCTTTGGCGGCGGCGTGGGAGATTTCCAGGTGCAGGCGCATCTGAGCAAGGATTCCCTCAAGACGCACGACGCTGCTTCGCTCATTGTCACCGTTTCCGGTAAGGGCAATGTAGCCCTGCTGGAGGCCCCCAAGATCAGCTTCCCGCCGGACTTTGAATTGTACGACGTCAAGACCAGCGTGAACACGGACAAGAGCGGCACCTCCGGTTCCAAGACCTTCGAGTTCCCCTTCATCCCCCGCAGTCCCGGCCAGTTTGAGATTGGCCCTGTCCAATACAGTTACTACGACGTCAACCAGCGCCGGTATCACACCGTCAGCACGGCCGTATTGCCGCTCTCGGTGGCCCGCTCCTCCGCCTCCGCTGCCGGAGCCGCGCCCCAGCAGGGCAACACCCTGGTGGTAGACCGCAAGGGCGTCACGAACCTGGGAGAAGACATCCGCTTTATCCGCACCAAGACCACGCTGGGCACGGAAAAGGGCTTCTTTGTGTACTCCACCGGATGGTTTGTGACCATCTTCCTGCTGCTGGCCGCCGGTCTGGGTATCTGGCTGGGATTCCGCAAGATAGCCGCCAGAAGGGCCGATGTCACCGGCACCCGCAACCGCCGCGCTACGCGCCAGGCCCTCAAACGCCTGGCCCAGGCCAAGGACTTCCTGGACAAGAACCTGTATACGGCCTTCTATGAAGAGCTGCACCGCTCCCTGATTGGCTTTGTGGGAGACAAGCTGGCCATGGATATGGCCGACCAGAACAAGGAAAACATCGAGGCCGCCCTCACGGCCGGCGGCGTACCCGAAGCCGTGGCGCAGGACTTCACGGGTCTGCTGGCCGCCTGCGAGGAAGCCCGCTACTCCCCCGACGCCGGACACGACGCCATGAACGCCCACTACGAGAAAGCCGTTTCTACCATTACCGCCATTGACGCATCTATGAAGAAGACTCCTTCCAAGGCCCCTGTACTGGCCCTTTTGCTGCTGCTGGCCCTGCCGCTTAGCCAGGCCCGCGCCGCCGAATCCTACCCCGACTCCCTCTGGAATGCGGGCGTAGCGGCCTATACGGAAGGGGATTTTGCCGGAGCCCTGCAAGACTGGGAAGAGATCCGCAGTGCCGGCCTCATGTCCCGCGAACTCTACTACAACCTGGGCAACGCCTACTTCAAGAACGGAGAAATTGCCCCGGCCATCCTCTGGTACGAGCGCGCCCTCAAGCTGGACCCGTCCGACAAAGACGTACGGCACAACCTGGAATATGCCCGCAGCCTTACGCAGGACCGCATAGAAGAAGTTCCGGAAATTATCTTTGAGCAGTGGGGCCATGCCCTGTGCTACCTGCTGCCGTCCAATACCTGGGCGGTTCTGGGCCTGGTGTTCCTGGCCACCGCCATTGCCATGGCTCTGCTGTACCTGCTGGGCAGCACGCCGGGCCGCCGCCGCGTGGGCTTCTTCGTGGGCATCGTCTGCTTTATCCTCTCCATCAACGGCTGGGACTTTGCCCAGTGGCAGATGCGGGAAGCCCGGGCCCAGGACCGCGCCATTGTAATGCGTCCCGTTTCCTCCGTCAAGAGTTCCCCTTCGGCCGAAAGTGCCAAGGACCTCTTCATCCTGCACGAAGGCACCCGCGTCAAGATCCTGGACAACGTGGGCTCCTACACCAACATCGAACTGGGAGACGGCCGCCAGGGCTGGATCCCCGCTTCCGACATCGAAGTCATCTAGAAATCCTTAGACAGGGAATAGGGTAAATCGGCCCGGGAAGGGACGGATTTGCGGCGAGGCTTGGAGCTCATTTCGAACTCCAGGGTGCCGCCGTTTACAATGTCCTCCCGGGTGAGGTAGCGGCGGGTGAGACGGCGGCCGTTGAGCTTGACGGAACGGACGTAGCGGTTTTTGGAACTGACGTTCGGGGCCAGGACCGTAAAGGTTTGGCCGCCTTCCAGGGTCAAGGTCATGGAAGGCAGGAAAGGCGCTCCCAACACAAATTCGCCGCTGCCGGGGCACACAGGATAGAAGCCCAGGGCACTGAAGACGTACCAGGCGCTCATCTGGCCGCAGTCGTCGTTGCCGCCCAGGCCTTCGCGTTCCGGCCTGTACATCCGCTCCATAATCTCGCGCAGCCAGTACTCCCCTCTCCAGGGCTCGGAAGTCCACTGGAAGAGGTAAGGGATATGGTGCGAAGGCTCATTTCCATGCACATAGCCGCCGATGAGGCAGGAGGCCTCGATGTCCTCGTTATCCTCGTAATATTTGGGATCCAGGGGCTGGGAGAAAAGGGTATCCAGGATGCTGAGGAAGCGTTTTTCACCGCCCATCAGGCCGATGAGCCCCTCCACGTCCTGCGGCACATGGAAGGAGAAATTGTAGGAATTGCCTTCGATGAAGCCTTCTCCGTAGGTCTGACGGGGGTCGGTGGGATTCTTCCAGCGGCCGTCGGCATAGCGGGCCTGGGCAAAGGGTTCTCCCAAGGGGAAGAGAGACAGGTAGTTGAAGGCCCTTTTCTTATACTCCCGGGCCAGGGAATCCCGGCCCAAAGACTTGGCGGCCTTGAAGATGGTCCAGTCATCGTACGCATACTCCAGGGTGGTGGAGGCACCGGTGGAAGAGTCTTCCAGCGGCACATAACCCAGTTTCATATAAGACCCCAGGCCTTCCAGATAGGGAACGGTGGAAGTGGAAACCATGGCTTCCAGCACCCGGTCTCCATCCAGATCCAGCCCGGCCTGCAGCGCATCCGAAAGCACGGACACAGCGTGGTAACCGCTCATGCACCAGCCTTCGTTGGCCATCAGGGACCAGATGGGCAGCAGGCCGTGGGCGCTCTGCGCCTGGTGCTCCAGCATGGAGAGGGCCATGTCGCGGGCCCGCTGGGGATGCATCAGCAGAAGCAGGGGATGCTCGGCCCTGTAGGTGTCCCAAAGGGAGAAAACCGTGTAGTTATGCCAGCCTTCGGCCTGGTGGATGGCTCCGTCCAGGCCGCGGTAAGCCCCGTCCACATCGTCGTAGACGGAAGGGTTGATCATGGTGTGATAGAGGGAGGTGTAGAGCATCTTGAGCTCGTCCTCCGAGCCCTGGGCCCTCACCTTGCCCAGTTCGCGGTCCCAGGCCTCGCCGGCGCGGGCGCGGGTGTCTTCAAAACCGGCGGCTTCGGCCTGCAGGTTTTTCAGGGCGCCTTCCACGGAGGTGGCGCTCAGTGCCACGTTCACCGTGAGGTCGTCTCCTCCATCGGCCCAGTCAAAATCCAGCCAGCAGGACAGGCCGCGGCCCGCCATCTCCGGAAAATTGGGAACCCGGGCAAACTTGCGCCAGAAGCCCTGGTAGTTGGATTTCACGGTCTCTTTGCCGCCAAAGCCGCTCACCGGACGGGAGAAACGGATGGCAAAGTAGGTATAGTGCTCGCGGGCCCAGCCCTGGGTGATGCGGTAGCCGCTGAGGAGGCTGTCCCCCACCATCCGCACGCTGGCCCAGAGGGTCTTTCCTTCGTAGTTGTAAATCCCGTGCGAAAGGTCCAGGATCAGGTGGCGCGCTCCTTCGGCCGGGTAGGTATAGCGGTGAACGGCCGTACGGGCGGTGGCCGATACCTCGGCCCTCACGCCATAGTCTTCCAGGGTAACGGCATAGTAGCCGGGGACGGCCGTTTCCGTCTGGTGCGAAAAACGGCTGCGGTAGCCCTTTTCGGGGGCATCGGCCGTGCCGGGGTTCAGATGAACCGGGCCGATGGTGGGCATGAGCAGGATGTCTCCCAGGTCCGAATGGCCCGTTCCGCTGAGGTGCGTATGCGAGAAGCCCACGATGGTGGGGTCATGGTAGCGGTAACCGGCGCAGAGGGTGTACACTTCCGGCACATAGGCACCGCCCACATTGTGCGGGATGGTATCCGTATCCGGACTTACCTGCACGCCGCCGAAGGGCACACAGGCACCGGGGAAGCAGTGTCCCATGCCGGACGTTCCAATGAAGGGATCCACATAGGCCGAAGGGGTCTGGCCCCATGCGAAACCGGTAACGAGCAGAAGCAGAGCCGCCAGGCTCCCGAAACACTTTTTCATACGCACGCTTGTTTTACACAAAATTAGCGGTTTTTTGTAAATTTGCCATATGAAAAAGATACTCCTACCCATCCTCGCCGCTATCCTTGTGGCATCCTGCGCACCCAAGACCATTTCCTTCCTGGGAGATTCGTACACCACCTTCGAGGGATACATCCCGGAAGGCAATGCCATCTGGTACTATAGCCAGCCGGACACCTCCCGCACGGACGTGTCTTCCGTAGAACAGACCTGGTGGCACCAGGTGGTAACAGACGGAGGCTATAAACTGGACACCAACGACTCCTACAGCGGCGCCACCATCTCCTACACCGGCTACAACGGCCAGGACTTTACCGACCGCTCGTTCATCACGCGCCTTCCCCGGGTGGGAAACCCCAACATCCTGATCATCCTGGGCGGCACCAACGACTCCTGGGCCGGAGCCCAGGTGGGAGAATACCAGTACGAGGACTTCCAGACAGAGGACCTGTACTATTATCGGCCCGCCCTGGCCAAGCTGCTGCAGGATGCCAAAGAGCTCTATCCCAAGACCCAGCTGCTGTTTGTCATGAATTCCGAGCTCCGGGAAGACATCACCGATTCCTCCAAAGAAATCTGCGAGCACTACGGCGTTCCCTTCCTCCAGCTCCAGGACATTGACAAGAAAGCCGGTCACCCCAACGTCGCAGGCATGAAAAGCATCGCCGCCCAGGTGCTTTCTGTTCTCAAATAGGTTTTGACCTCCAACCATTTTTATTTAGCCCCTTGAAAAGGGGCTTTATTTTTGCAGGGATTTTTTGTATCTTTGCAGGTTAGTATGTAAACCGCATACCCGTTAGTTAGAATATTGTAAAAAACAAACTTATATGTTATTCCATCTTCTTCAAACAGACAGCCTGGAAGCCCTTGCACAGGAGATCAACCAGGCGGCCCAGACGCCCGTGCAGCCCACGGAAATGAGCGCCAGCCTCTTCTCCATGTTCACCATGGGCGGTCCCCTCATGTGGGTACTGCTGGCCCTGAGCATCCTGGCCATTTACCTCATCGGCCGCAAATGGTGGATGATCAAGAGCGCCTCCAAGATTGATCCGCACTTCATGCAGGACATCCGCGACTACATGAACGAGGGCAAGACCCTCAGCGCCATCACCCTCTGCCGCAAGTACGACAACCCCGTCGCCCGCATGGTAGAGACCGGTATCCATCGCATGGGTCGTCCCATGACCGATATCCAGGGCGCCATCGAGAATATCGGCAACGTGGAAGTGGCCCGTCTGGAGAAGGGACTCCCCCTCCTGGCCACCATCGCCGGCGGCGCTCCCATGATTGGTTTCCTGGGCACCGTGCTGGGTATGGTGAAGGCCTTCTTCAACATGTCCAAGGCCGGCAACAACATTGACATCACCCTCCTCAGCGACGGTATCTACACCGCCATGCTCACCACCGTGGGCGGCCTGATCGTGGGTATCATCGCCTACTTTGGCTATAACTGGCTCACTTCCCAGGTAAGCAACCTGGTATACAAGATGGAAAGCTCCACCCTGGAGTTCATCGACATCATCCTGAACGAACCCGGCGAAGAGGAATAAGCTATGGCCCTGAAACGCAATACCAAAGTAGATGCACAGTTCTCGGTGTCCAGTATGACGGATATCGTGTTCCTGCTGCTCATCTTCTTCCTGGTAACCTCTACGCTCATCAACCCCAACGCCCTCAAGCTCCTGCTGCCCAAATCCACGGGCCAGGTGAGCGCCAAGGCCACGGTGAGCGTGAGCATTAAGGACTGGGGCAATGACACCTACACCTACCACGTGAACGGAGACCAGAATCCCGTGAGCTACGAGCAGGTGGAAGACGAGCTCATCGGCCTCCTCTCCTCGGAAGAAGACCCCACCTTCTCCATCTACAGCGACCAGAGCGTCCCCGTGGGAGAAGTCGTACAGATTATGAACATTGCCAAGAGAAACCATTACAAGGTGATCCTGGCAACCCAACCTGAATAAACATGCAGCCCTACCAGCGCAGAAGACTCAAGGGAGAGAAAGAATCCAACGTGACCGGCATCCTGGTTACGCTGGTGTTCCACGCCCTGGCGCTGGTGGTCCTGCTTACCAGCGGTCTCAAGTACCTGGATCCCCCGCCGCCGGAGCGCACCTCCCTGCTCATCGAGTTTGAGGTGGAGCAGGAACCGGTGAAGCCCACGCCCACCCGCACGGGCCGGCAGCCCCAGGCAGAGACCGTAGACGTATCCAAACCCGTGGAGCTGGTACAGAAGGCAGAGTCGCCCTACGTGAACGACCGCCCCAACACCACGCCCGAAACCGTTCCTGACACCCACGGAGACGTGGAGGTCCCCACCCCGGAACCGGAAGAGCCCAAGCTGGACCCCCGGGCCTCGTTCCCCGGCATGGCCAAGCAGGACAACAACTCCACCACGCCGCATAGCGCCGCAGAAGCCGGAGAAGGCTTCAAGGCCGGCCAGCCGGACGGCAACACCCCGGAAGGCAAGACGGAAGGCAGCGCCAACGCCCACGTCAAGGGCCGCAATGTGGTGGGATCCCTGCCCAAACCTACGTACAGCTCGCAGGTGGAAGGCATTGTGGTGGTGCAGGTGAAGGTGGACCAGTATGGCACCGTGACGGAAGCCATCCCGGGAGCCCAAGGCACCACGGTAACCGACAAAACCCTTTGGAGTGCCGCGAGAAGCGCCGCTCTCAAAGCTCATTTTAACCAAAGCGCTAATGCTCCGGCCTTGCAAACCGGAACCATAACGTATATCTTCAAACTTAAGTAAACCGACGACGTGAGTCGCGAAAATGTATTATGGAAGACAACAAAAGAGGTACGAGAAAACGCATCGTACGAAAGGCCTCTGAAGGCCACGCAGAAAAAGTAGATTACAGCACCAGCCGCAGCTTCGGTTCGGAAGACCGTCCCCGCCGCCCCTATGGCGCCGGCCACTCTTCCCAGTGTAACAACAGCCACCGCGGACCCCGCCCCGAAGGCTCTTCCCATCGGTCCGAAGGAGGTCACCGTTCTTACGGAGACAAGCCGTCCTACGGAGACCGTCCCCGCCGCAGCGGCTATGGCAAGCCCTCTTTCGGCTCCAAGCCCTCCTATGGCAACAAGCCCGGCGCCCGCAAACCCTTTGCCAAGCGCAACCAGGCCGATGAAGGCATGAAGGCCATGCTGAGCCGCAAGCCCCAGGTGAACGGCCGTTACAGCGACGACGATACCGCCCCTACCGAGATCCAGGAGGTAGTACGCCTGAACAAGTTCATCGCCAATTCCGGCGTATGCTCCCGCCGCGAAGCCGACACCCTCATCCAGAGCGGTGTGGTCACCGTGAACGGAGAAGTGGTAACCGAACTGGGTACCAAGGTGAACATCCTCACGGACGACATCCGCTTCAACGGACAGCGCCTCAAGGGTGAAGAGAAAGTATACATTGTGATGAACAAGCCCAAGGGCTATGTGACCACCGCCAGCGATCCCCACGCAGAAAAGACCGTGATGGATCTCCTGAAGGGCTGTCCCACCCGTGTATTCCCGGTGGGCCGCCTGGACAAGAACACCACCGGCGTGCTCATGTTCACCAATGACGGAGAGATGGCCGAGCGCCTCACCCATCCCTCCTATAACAAGAAAAAGATTTACCAGGTAGTCCTGGACGCCCCCCTCAGCGACGAAGACCAGCAGAAGATCCTGGCCGGTATCGAACTGAGCGACGGCGTGGTAGCCGCCGACGAACTGGAGTTCATTGACGCCCACGACCACCGTCAGCTGGGCATCGAGATCCACTCCGGCAAGAACCGCATCGTGCGCCGCATCTTCGAGAGCCTGGGCTACGAGGTCCGCGCCCTGGACCGTGTGTACTTTGCCGGCCTTACCAAGAAAGGCCTCAAGAAGAGCGACTGGCGCTACCTCACGGAAGGTGAAGTGA
>CAMVJR010000019.1 GCA_947167855.1 uncultured Bacteroidales bacterium | reverse complement strand
GATCTGGATAGTGTTAGTAAAGTCCATGATGTTTGAATATTTAGTTGTTGTTTATGTCGTTCACGATGCAAATATACAACTTTATTTTTATATCGCAAGCGATATTTTGATAAAATGTAAAAAATAGATTTTTGTCCT
This sequence comes from uncultured Bacteroidales bacterium, assembly GCA_947167855.1. Lineage (GTDB taxonomy): Bacteria > Bacteroidota > Bacteroidia > Bacteroidales > UBA932 > Cryptobacteroides. The sequence goes on along the minus strand of CAMVJR010000019.1, from coordinate 23,049 downwards.
GATTCCCGTGCACCCATCAGGAACCTTGACCAGATCCTTGTTTTTTGATTTGATGCAAAAATTGAACATTTCAAATTATTTTATTATCTTTGTGCTTTGAAAACTAGAACGATATCTACTAGAGATAAAAGAGTTACTATGAAAAAGAGTGTATTCTTGTTGATGATGGCAGCCGCCTTTGCATTTACGGCTTGCTCCAATGGCAAATTGAACCCCAGCGATGAGCCGGAAATCCCGGAAACCAATGAGCCCGTCTTTGAGATGGTAGCCCAGCCGGATTTCGTGTTCTCTTCCAATGAAAACACCCTGTTCAGCACCCTGGCCACCCGTGCCACGGCTGCTCCCACGGATGGAGAGGAAGAGGAGGTTGTTCCCGAAGTGGAAGTAAACCTCTCCGTCTGCACGGCCAATCAGTACAAGGCTTCCAAGCTTTCCGTACATGTCCGTTCCGTCAACGACGTTACGGTCTTTATTCCCGTAGCTGCTAACCTCTTCTCTAACAACGATGCCAACTCCCTGGCCATCCTTCTTGAGAATTCTTCGGCTACCGGTGTCTATGGAGAGACCGAGCAGGAGTATTCCGTCAACGGCAATACCGTAAAGGCCAAGGTTCAGTTTGTTGACGGCGGTGTCAAGGTAAGCGTTACCGGTGTTAACAAGGCCGTGCTTGACTATCTGCAGGAAACCTATCATGACGGTCTTACCGTGGAAGTGTGGAACTACTACCAGAACTCCGCCACCCTCGAGGGCCTCAAGGAAGGTTTCGATGCCGGTGCCAAGGTCTCCTTCTCCCAGAAGCCCAGCCTGTACGTGAATGCTTTTGCCAAGGTTCCCGACTATGTTGAGACCCTGGGTACCATCAAGATCTATAGCAAGAACGTAGAGGTAAGCTCCTCTGAGAAATACTATGAGGCCCTGGGTGAGGACAAGACTTTCCTGTATCCTTTCCTGGACGAGGCTTTCACCCAGCCGCTGGAGAATAAGTATTGGGTACGTCCCGCCAGAAATTATGCTGTCGATGGAGAAGAGTTTGTAGGACCTTCCAAGTATTATCTCCTCAAGGGCCACAAGAATCCTTATGACTGCGTTGTGACCCCCGAAGGCGTAACCTTCGCCCACAAGGAAGCCAACGACGCCACCATCCCCGCCGACGTAGAGACCCGCGTTTGCGACATTGACGCCAACTACAACGTCCTCTACTACTAGTAGAACAAGACCAAGCCATAGAAAGTCCTCTGTCCATACAGGATGGAGGACTTTTTTTTACACTTTTCGCAGAAAAAGTGTATATTTACCCGATAAAACTTAACCAATATGCAGTTCTTCAAGAAAGTATCGGATGCATTCAATCGCAGCAAGGCCCTTCGGGTCCTCTGCATTTGTGTAGTCGTTGTTGCCGCCATTCTGGCCATTTGCGGGATGGTGGTGGACAAAGTAGCCGCCAGCAAACTCCGTTCGGCCCTGGCCGATGTCCCCGGAGTCAAGGTTGATTTCAAGGATCTGGACCTTTCCCTGCTGGGCGGCAATCTGGAGTTGGAGGATGTGGACGTGGCGCTCCAGGACACTACTGGAACCGGTCTCAGTGTGGAAGGCCGAATTGAGGCCATCAAACTGGAAGGAGTGCAGTTGGCCGGCCTGCTCAAAGGCGAGGCCCGTGCCCGGCGTCTGCTGATCAAGGGCCCCAACGCCCAGGTAGTCCTCCCCAAGGAATCGGCCAAGAAGGAAAAGAAGGAGGAGAAGGCCGATGAACCCGAGGCCCAGCCTTCCTTCCTCAAGACGGTCGCCCTTTCCGAGGTGCGGCTGGAGAAGGGCAGCATCGGCCTGAGCAGCCTGAATGACCGCACCAAAGTTTCGGCAAAGGGACTGACTTTCTCGGTCCGTGATATTGCCGTTGCCTTGGAAGAAAACAAAGTGGAATACAACGACAGCCTTTATCATATGGCGCTGGACAGCCTGGATTATATCGATGCCCTGGGGCTTTCCCGCATTCAGCTGGGCCATCTGGCTACCAAGGATGCCGGCCCGGTGGAGGTAAAGGACGTGCATCTTTACAACTGCGTGGGTCAGAAAGAGCTGGCCGAAAAGATGGGCAAGGTGTCGGTCATGTGGTACGACGTCAAACTGGACACCGTCCGTGTGAGCGCCCTCAATATCCCCCGCATGATCAAGGAGGAGAAGATTAACATTGACAAGGTATACCTGACCAGTTCGGACATCGTCCTCCTGCAGGACGACCGCTATCCGCCGGCAGTCCCGTATCCCACTCTGCAGGAGGGACTGAATACCCTCAAGATGCCCATGATGATCAAGCAGGTCGATGCCCATATCACGGATTTCAACTTCATCTGGCAGACCACGGCCGTGAATCCCGGATCATTCCCCATGAAGAACCTGAACGTGGCCCTCAAGTCTGTGAGCAATGCCCGGAACAACCTGATGGAAATGGAGATCAAGGCCGGGAGGAAGGGCCACAGCCGGATGGAGATGACCGTCTTTACCAAGAACGACAAGCCGGAAACCACCTACGGAACCCTGAAGGTCTACGACCTGGAGGCCTCCCGCCTGGATTCCTTCATGCGCCCGCTCTTTGGAGCTACGGCCGAGGTGGATATCCACAAGATCGATGCGAATTTCAAGGGGAACAAGAGCAAGATGACCGAGACGTTCTGCATGGAGTACAGCGGCCTTAAACTGCACGCCTGGAACGATGTGGACGCTCCGTTCAAGATTGTGGCCAAGGGCAGCGGTGTGGTCAACTTCCTTGCCAACCTGGCGCTTCCCAAATCCAATCCCATCAAGGAAGGAAAGGACCCCAAGAAGGTGGAGGTATCGTTCGAGCGTGACCCTATGCTGCCTTACCCGTCCTACCTAATCCAGAACCTCACCATGGGAATGCTCAGGACCGTCCTTCCCGGTGGCTCCGTCCGCAAAACCAAGAAATAAAAATTTGCAGAAAAAGTGACAAATCACTAATTTTGTGCGATTTTTTGAGAAATTATTAACTAAAGATACTATTTATGGCAACAACTGCTGATCTGAAGAACGGAATGTACATTATGTTCAACGGCAAACCCTGCGCCGTGGTGTACTTCCAGCACGTCAAACCCGGCAAGGGTCCGGCCTTTGTCAAGACCAAACTCCGCAACCTGGAAAACGGCCGTATCCTGGAGAACACCTTCACCGCCGGTGTCAAGCTTGATACCATCACCGTGGAGCGTCGTCCCTACCAGTTCCTTTACGATGACGGCGAGGCCTTCAACTTCATGCACGAAGAAACCTACGAACAGATTACCCTTCCTCACGATGTAGTAGACAATGCAGACCTCATGAAAGAAGGTCAGCACGTGGAAATGATGTTCATGACCGAACCCGAAGAGCGCTGCCTCACCTGCGAGCTCCCCACCTACGTAACCCTGGAGGTTACCTACAGCGAGCCCGCCGTCAAGGGTAACACCGCTTCCACTTCGGCCCTGAAGGAAGTCACCCTGGAGACCGGTGCCAAGATCATGGTTCCCCTCTTCATCGAGACCGGTGAAATCATCACCGTCAACACCACCGACCGTTCCTACGGCCAGCGCGTGAAGTAAGTCTTTCCGGAACAGAAATAAAAAGAGCCTCAGTGATGAGGCTCTTTTTTATTGTACCTTGCAGTCCAGGATCACCGGGAAATGGTCCGAGGCGCAGTAGCCGTCGAATAGGGTGCTGTCGCACTCGTAGCGCAGCGGCCCCACCTCTCCCCGAAAGAAGATAAAGTCTATGCGGCGGGTGAGGTTGTTGGCAACGGATTCCGGATCCCAGCCGTTGTAGGTGCCCTCCGGGCCTGTGCGCAGTTCGGGCCGGTTGTCAAAGACGTGATAGGCATCGGTCCAATAGGCCTGGTAGGTGGGATAGCAGGCATCCTTCTCGTGGGCGTTGAAATCTCCCAGGAAGAAGGAGGGAAGGCTTTCCGGATTGTAGCGCTTTTCCATCTCCACAAAGATGGGAGCGGCCGCGGCATGGTCCTCCTTGTTGAGATGGGCATGGGTGACCATCACAAAGTAGCGGGCGCCCCGGTTCTGCAGGTCCTTGAGGATGATGCAGAAGCCGCCGCGGATGTAGTTGATGCGGCCGCAGTGGTCGTTCTCCTGCATCAGCTCCGGCGGATTGGAGAGCCAGAAGAAATGGGGCTCTTCGGCCTGAAACCTTTCCTTTTTCCAGAGCAGGCCGTGCGCGCGGCCTCCCACTCCGTCCTCTGCATAGGGGCAGAAGAAGTAGCTGTCGTACTCCAGCCCCCGCTGGGCCAGGGCGGCCGGGATGCTGATTTGCTCGGCGCTGTCGATTTCCTCGACCGCGCAGATGTCCATGTTTTCCTTGAGGAAGGACTCTATCAGGCGGGGCTGGCGCAACTCCCAGGCGTTGGGGGTGTTCTTGTCCAGCGGCGCCATGCGCAGGTTATACGTGCCGATACGGAGCGTCTGACCGCTCTCACAAGCCAGTGCCAGAAGGAGGGTCGCAAAAAGGAGAAGTTTTTTCATCAGGCTTTGGGATATTTTACGGTAAAGCAGGCGCCTCCCAGGGTGAAGGAACGGGAGTAGCCGATGGAGCCGCCACAGTGCTCTACAATACGTTTGCAGATGGCAAGGCCCAGGCCGGAGCCGCTGGTCTTGGTGGTGAAGTCCGGGGTGAAGATCTTGTCCTGGTTCTGTTCGGAGACGCCGGGGCCGTTGTCTTCTACCACAATGTCGTAGAAGCCGTCTTCGGCGGCGTTGCGCACGGCCACCAGGAGGCGGCGCGGGGCCGGGACGTCTTCCACAGCCTGGATGGCGTTGGTGATGAGGTTCACCACCACGCGCGTGAGCTGCGGGCGCGGCGCCTGTACAAAGGCGCCTTCCAGGCCGAAGTACTCAATCTGCACGTCTTCCCTGGAGTCAAACAGGTCCACTTCCTGCCGTACCAGGGCGTCCAGATCCATCCTTTCGGCCTTCTGGTCATACATCTTGGCGAAGGTGGAGAATTGGTCGGCGGAGTCGGCCAGGAGGTCTACGTGGTAGAGGACGGTGGAGGCTACCTCGTCAAAGCGGTCCTGCCAGGCGGGGTTGCCGGAGGCCTTCATGCGCATGAGCATCTGAAGCTGCAGCTTGATGGGGGTAAGCGGATTCTTGAGGTCGTGGGCCACGCGGCGGGCCATGTCGGTCCAGGCCTTGTCTCGCTCTACCTGTGCCAGGCGGCGGGAACTCTCTCCCAGATCCCGCACCATGCGGTTGTAGGCTTCTACCAGGGGTGTAATCTCGTCGTCCCCGTCGTAGACCAGGGGTTCCAGGTGATCCACGTCGCTAACCGTCATCTTGCGGCTCAGGGCGGTCAGCGGCCGGAACATCCGGGTGACCATGGTAAAGATGACAAAGCGGGCAATCAGGAGCAGCAGCAGGAAGATGGTGATGACCGTTGTTACGTGCAGGATAACCTCCGATTCAAAGTCCTGCGAGAGGTCTGTGAACGGGGAGGACACAATGGCCACCATGTCTCCGTTGCTGTTGAACACGGGGGCATAGAGGGCGTAGAAACTGCGGCGGCTCACCCGCTCTTTCTGCATGTAGAAGCGCTTGTGGGCGTAGTTGATGTTATAGTACGCGTTGTTGTCCAGGCGCTGGCCCAGGATCATGCGGTCGTAGACTTCCGGGGTGGTGCTCATGACCACGCGGCCCGTCACGTCAAAGAGGGTGATGTCGCAGCGGAGGTTGTTGCCCACGCCTTCCACGGAGGCGAGGGTCTGGGTGGTGGTGAGCTGCTCAGGCGCCTCTACCTGGCGCAGGTGCTCCTGCAGCATGCCCTGCAGGGTGTTGATGCGTGAGGTCATGACGCTGTTCATATCCGCGTTGTTGCGCTTGTACACAAACCAGACGCTGAACACGGCCATGGCCACCAGCGTTACCAGCAGGGACATGTACACCACGATGCCGATGCGGTTCTGGAAGTAGCGTCTTCCGCCGGAGCGGCGCCGCCGCCAGGACAGCAGGACAATGAGGCCGTAGGCCAGCAGGGCAAAGAGGAAAGCCTCTACCACATAATAGAGCGGCTCTGTCTGGAGGCGGGAAATGACAATGACTTCCTCGCTGGATACGTTGCGGACAAAGTGGCACCAGCCTTCCAGGTCCACGTGCCCGTTGCTGTGCTGCAGCGCCAGTTGTTTGAGTCGGCCCGAATAGACCGTAGGATACGCGTAGGAGCCCTTGTACTGGACCAGTTTCTCCGAGTTGTATTTGGCCCAGGAGTAGACGGACGGCAGCGAGACGCGGCCGGGATCCGAGATGCCCAGCAGGCTCAGGTAGCCGCGGTCTTCCCGGTTGTGCTTGGATTCTACACTGATGAGCACCAGACTGGAGCCGTAGTCCTCTACATAATAGGAGAAGACGCCGGTGTAGGAGGTCCGGCCTCCTCCCAGGCTGCTGTAGAAGAAGTGGGAATTGTCTCCCAGGCGGACGCCGCTGCGGATGCGGTCCTGGAGGACGCGGTTGCCATCGGCCCCGGGGAGCACCACCGTGATATCGTAGTCTTGCGAGATGCGGCTCATGAAGGCGGTGGTCAGGCGGCTGCGGATGATATCGGCACTGCCGTTGAGCACCGAGAGGGCGGCGATCATCGGGTCGTTGGCGATGGAACTTTCCGCGGCCCGGAGCTGGATTTCCAGGGCTATGTCACGGTCCATGGCCAGCCGGGCGGCCCATACGTCAATGCGGCGCTGCTCCTTGCTGAAGCCCAGCGTGGACGACACCACCACAAAGTAGACGCCCACGAAGAAGGCGTACAGCAGACGCCCCAGCGGGGAGAACATGTCGTAGCGGATGCCCACCAGCGTTCTTAGCAGGGGAGAGAGCATCTGCAGCAGCACCGGCAGCGCCATGGAGAGCGCCAGATAGGAGATGTAGACCACGGCCGTGAAGCCGGTGAGCAGGAAGACCTTATACAGTTCCAGGTTGATACTGGAGTTGTCCAGGATACTCCGGAAAGAGATGTGCATATAGGCGGCCACGCCCACGAACATCAGGCCGATGAGAATGGCCAGTACCAGCTCCAGCGGACGGGACTGACGCCGGCGGACGCGCTTGAGGAGTGTCCAGCGCACCAGATAGAGGTCCAGCACCAGCAGGTTGATCCCCAGGTTGATGATGACCACGGCGCCCAGGGAATACAGGAAGGGGCCGTCGGCGTAGAGGAGGGGAGAGAAGAGCTGGGTATTCTGGAACAGGTGCGGCCCGCTGATATACAGCCAGGTGAGCACCGAGCCCTGGCAGGCTATGGTGGCCAGCAGCCAGGGAATGGTGGGGTGCACGTTGAGAAGCAGCAGGAGACCCGCCATGAGCAGGGCCACCGCTATCCACAACAGGGCCGAATGGTTGCCGGAAGGCGCGGCCAGGGTTTCGTCCGTGAGGAGGAAGAGCGGAACGTCCCCTACGCACACCGGAGCACCCACGCCGGCCGACAGGGGCCGGACGCTGTATCTCTCATTGACGCGGAAATGGCGGTTGACACCGGAACCGAGTTCGTTCACAATCTCCAGACCGCCGATCACTTTGCAGTGATTGCCTTCTACGGCCTTGACCAGATACCATTTGGGGCCGTAATTCATAAAGCCCACCTGGGCCGATGCATCCTCCAGCGGCGAGGCTACCGAGCTGCGGGTGTCTCCCAGCCGCTGCACCAGGGTGCGGAGATGGATGTCGTCGTTTCTCAGGGGAAACTGGTTGATCCAGCTTTGCAGGGAATCTTCTACGTACCGGTATACCACCATGTCTTCCGGCAGGCCGCGCAGGTCCAGCCAGGCGGAATGGTCTCCCTCCAGGGCCTGCTGGATATAGCCGTCCAGAAGGGCCATGCGGAATTCCACCTTCCGGCTCATTTCTTCCGCGGCGGTGTTTACGTCCGACCGGCCGGTCCCTACCAGGGCCGATATGACATAAGTGACCACGGCGGCAGCAATGAGCGCTATCGCCACGGTCTGTCTTATGAATTTCTTCCTATTCATGGTGGTAGGGTTCTCCCTTGAGGATGGTAAAGGCACGGTAGAGCTGCTCCGCAAAAATCGTGCGAACCATCTGGTGGGAGAAGGTCATCCGGGAGAGGGAAATCTTTTCGTGGGCGCGGTTGTAAACGGCATCCGAGAAGCCGTACGCGCCGCCAATCACAAAGAACAGGGTCTTGGCGCCCCTGGCCATCAGTTTCTGGAGATGGTCTGCAAACTCCATGGAGCGGTACTCGTGGCCGTGCTCGTCCAGGAGGACCAGGATGTCCTGGGGCCCCACCTGTTTGAGGATGAGTTCCCCCTCCTTTTCCTTGATCTGGGCCTGGCTCAGGGATCCTACCTTCTTGAGCTCCGGTATTTCCAGTACCGTGAAGGGGACATAGTGCGAGAGCCGGGCTCCATAGAGATCCAGGCCTTCCTTGACCCACTTGACATCGGTCTTTCCTACTGTAAGGAGTTTGATTTCCATACCAGTACAAATGTAGCGATTCGGCGCGGAATTTGCAAGTAAACGGGCTGATGAACAAACTTCTGCATATTCTGTTAACGGCGGCGGCTCTTTCCGTGTGCCTGGTTGCGCACGCCCAGAGCAACACCTTTACCCAGACGTCGGTGCCCCGTCAGCAGCCCCAGGGGGAGTTTTCCGTCTTTTCGTCCATTACCAAATACATGGCCGCCGGAGACGAGGTTTCCCTCTCCAGCTGGTTTGCAGACAACCTGGACGTAACCGTCCTCTCCACTTCCCGCAATTGTTCCAAGAAGCAGGCCCGCGAAATCCTTCGCAGCTTCTTCGCTTCCAATACGCCCCGTTCCTTCCAGATGACGCACCGGGCCTCGGAATCCAATAAGAAGTACCTCATCGGAGTGCTGAATGCCGGAGGGGAACTTTTCCAGGTCACTATCTATGCTACGTCCAATGGATCAGATACTTATAAGATTCAGCAGCTCAATATCTCCCGCCAGATCGCGGCCTATTAGGTTGAAATAGTATCATTTTATGTCAAAAGTATTACGGGAAGTCCCTCCTATTACCGATAAGGACTGCTTCTATATCGTGGAGCGGCATAAAAGTGAATTCTTGTATCCCATCCATTCGCACAAGGAATTCGAACTCAATTTCATTGAGAACGGAAAAGGTGTTCAGCGGGTCGTGGGAGACAGCATAGAAGAAATAGGGGACTACGAACTCACGCTGGTTACCGGTGACGGGCTGGAGCACGCCTGGAAACAGGGAAACTGCACGGCCCCGGACGTGCGGGAAATCACGATTCAGTTCTCTGACAGCCTGTTGGACTCACGCCTTTTGGGCCGAAACCAATTCGCCTCCATCCGCAAAATGTTTGAAAAGGCCCGTCTTGGGGTTACCTTTTCCATGCAGGGGATCATGCGGGTATATAACCTGATGGATGCCATCCCTTCCATGAATGAGCGCTTTGAACAGTTCCTGGCCATGCTCAAGATGCTGTATGAACTGTCCCAGGACGAGGGCGCCCGTACCCTGGCCTCCTCTTCCTTCGCCCAGGGAGAAGACGGCCGCGAGAGCCGGCGCATCGCCAAATTAAAGGACCATATTTCCATCCATTATGCGGAGGATCTTCGCCTGGAAGACCTGGCCGCCCTGGTGGGAATGGCCCCGGCGGCCCTAAGCCGTTTTTTTAAGCAGCATACCAACAAGACCCTCGTAGACTATATCATTGATATCCGCCTGGGCAATGCCGCCCGGATGCTGGTGGATACAACTACCAGTATATCTGAGATTTGCTACGCCTGCGGCTTTAACAACCTGTCCAACTTCAACCGCACCTTCAAGGCCCGCCGCGGCTATACGCCCCGGGATTTCCGGGCGTTGTTTACCAAAAACAGGGTCTATGTTTAGGCCTATGTTAAAAAACTATCATAATTAGTCAAATTTTCATTTTTTTGGCCCGTGCAGATGCAGTAATTTTGCACTGTATCAATCTTTATGTCGGCCAACATAATGAAAATAGCACCAAAACTAGCGGTTTGGGCCTCTGCTGCCCTCGTCGCCATTGCTTGTTCCCAAGCCCCCTCTTTTGTTACCGTGCAGGACGGTCAGTTCCTTCGCGACGGAAAACCTTATTCTTATATAGGCACCAATTTCTGGTACGGCCCCATTCTGGCTTCCGATGGGGAAGGCGGTGATTTTGAACGCCTTACCCGTGAGCTGGACACGCTCAAGGCCCTCGGCCTCACCAATCTTCGCGTGCTGGTGGGCGCACAGGGTGCCAACGGCGTGTTCTCCCGCGTGGAGCCCACGCTGGAAACCGAACCCGGTGTTTACAACGAGACCCTTCTGGTGGGTCTGGACCGTTTCCTGGTAGAACTGGGCAAGCGCGATATGCAGGCTGTCCTTTACCTGAACAACTCCTGGGAATGGAGCGGTGGTTACGGTCAGTACTATGAATGGGCCACCGGAGAGAAGGCCCTGATTCCGCTGATTGACGGCTATTGGCCCTTTATGCAGCAGATGATCAAGTTCCAGACCTGTAAGGAGGCCCAGGAACTCTTCTATAACCATGTCCGCGCCATCGTGGGCCGCACCAATTCCATCACGGGCAAGCCCTACAAGGAAGACCCCGCCATCTTCTCCTGGCAGATTGGCAACGAGCCCCGCTGCTTCTCTTCCGAGAAAGAAATCCAGGACGCCTTTATTGCCTGGCTCACGGAAAGCGCCCGCCTTATCAAGGAACTGGATCCCAACCATCTGCTCTCTACCGGTAACGAGGGCCTGATGGGCTGTGAAAACAGCTGGGAACTTGTGGAACGCGTCAATGCCATTCCGGGTGTGGATTACATGACCATCCACATCTGGCCCTACAACTGGAGCTGGGCGGGGGCCGACAGCCTCCAGGAAGACCTTCCTGCGGCCATGGAAAAGACGGCCGAATATATCGGCCAGCACCATGAGCTGGCCCGCAAGCTGGGTCTGCCGCTGGTCCTGGAAGAATTCGGTTTCCCGCGCGACGGCTTCTCTCCTTCCATGGATGCCACCACGCGCGCACGCGATACCTATTATGCCTATGTGTTCTCCCAGGTGGGAGGGATGCTCCAGGGTCTGAACTTCTGGGGCTGGAGCGGTTTTGCCCGTCCCCTTCACGAGCAGTGGGAGCACGGAGACCCTTACGCCGGAGACCCGGCCCAGGAGGCCCAGGGCCTGAACGGCGTTTACATAACGGACTACACGATAGACGTTATCAAGGAAGCGATATCAAATCTAAACCAATAACTTATTTTATTAACCAACAAATCTAGTAGCATGAAACAAAAACTTGTGACCTTCATGCTGGCACTCCTCGCCACCACGGCTTTGTTCGCACAGACCAAGGTTCGCGGTACCGTGTCCGATAACATGGGACCGGCGATCGGTGTATCAGTAGTGGAGAAGGGCACCAACAACGGTGTCATCACAGATCTGGATGGAAACTACGAGATTACGGTGAAGCCTGGCGCTACGCTCGTGTTCTCTTCCATCGGTTATGCAACGCAGGAAATCGCTGTTGGCAGCCAGTCTGTCATCAACGTGCTCCTGAAAGAGGATGCCGAATTCCTCGACGAGGTTGTCGTCGTGGGTTACGGTACCATGAAAAGGAGTGACCTCTCCGGTTCTTCCGTTTCCATGAAGGAGGAAGACCTGAAGGGCTCCATCATCACCAACCTGGACCAGTCCCTGCAGGGCCGCGCCGCCGGTGTGAGCGCTGTGCAGACTTCCGGTGCTCCGGGTTCCAGCTCCTCTATCCGCGTTCGTGGTCAAGCCACCGTTAACGCCAACGCTGAACCTCTGTATGTCATTGATGGCGTGATTGTTCAGGGCGGCGGTAACTCCGGTGCAGACTTCGGTCTGGGTGACGCTCTGGGTAACGGTAAGGTGTCCACCATCTCCCCGCTGTCCACCATCAACCCCGCTGATATCGTGAGCATGGAAATCCTCAAGGATGCTTCCGCAACGGCTATCTACGGTGCCCAGGGTGCTAACGGTGTGGTTCTCATCACCACCAAGCACGGTAAGGCCGGCGATGCCAAGTTCTCCTACGACGGTATGTTTGCCGTTTCCCGTCAGAACAGCCGCATCAATATGATGAACCTCCGCGAATTCGCCGAGTACTACAACGATATGGTCGCTCTCGGTGAGGTGGAGGCCAATCCCCTTTATACAGATCCTTCCATCCTGGGCAAGGGTACCAACTGGCAGGATGAGGTGTTCCGCACCGCCATCCAGCACCAGCATCAGGTAAGCGCCCAGGGCGGTTCCGAGAAGGTACAGTACTATGTTTCCGGTTCCTATATGAACCAGGAAGGTACCATCATCGGTTCCAACTTCAACCGTCTGAGCTTCCGTACCAATCTGGACGCCCAGCTCAAGGAATGGTTCAAACTGGGTGTGAATGCCACTTATGCAGTCACCAACGATAACCTGAAACTGGCCGACGGTCAGGAAGGTGTTATCTTCTACTCCCTGTCCTCCCTGCCGGACATCCCGGTTTACGACCTGGACGGCAATTATTCCACGGTAGTACGCGAAGGCTACACCACCAAGAACCCGGTGGCCCTGGCTATGTACAATGAGAATACCCTGAAGCGTCAGAAGCTCACCGGTAACATCTACGCCGAACTCACCCCCATCAAGCACCTGGTATTCCGCACGGAACTGGGTTTCGATATCAGCGCTTCGCAGGCCGATACCTACAAACCCAAGATCTCCCTGGGTACCTTCCAGCAGGGTAGCAACTCCATCAGCCAGCAGCGCAATTCCAGCACTTACTGGTCTGTGAAGAACTACCTCACCTATGCCAATACCTTCGGCAAGCACAGCATCACCGCCATGGTGGGTCAGGAAGCCTGGGAATCCCGCTGGAGCTATCTGAGCGGAGCCAATACGGACCTCCCCTCCGATGAGATCCACAACATCCGCCTGGCAACCGGCACTCCCACCCTCAGCGGCGGCTTCGGTTCCAGCTCCATGGCTTCCTTCTTCACCCGTGAGACGTACAACTACGACAACCGTTACCTCCTCACGTACACCTTCCGTTACGATGGTTCTTCCAACTTCGGTCCGGATAACCGTTGGGCAGGCTTCCACTCCGTAGCCGGTAGCTGGCGCTTCACCAACGAGAAGTTCTTCACCAACAAGAACGTCCTCAATGACGGTAAGATCCGTATCGGCTGGGGCCAGACCGGTAACGCCAACATCGGCGCCGGTGCCTGGGAGTCCGGCATGAGCAAGATGCCCAGTGCCCTCGGTGACAGCCAGCGCCCCGCCAACATTTCCAACACCGGTATCCACTGGGAGAAACAGCAGCAGACCAACTTCGGTCTGGATCTGAACTTCTTCCAGAACCGCCTGAACCTCACCGTGGATGTGTATCAGAAGATTTCTTCCGATATGCTGATGTCCATGACCCTTCCTTCCTATATGGGTACCCAGGGTAACGGTTCTTCCGCCCTGGCCGCCCCTAAGGGTAACTACGGTACCATCCGCAACCGCGGTCTGGAAATCACCCTGGACACCCACCCGGTAGACATCAAAAACTTTACCTGGGATTCCAACTTCCAGATTTCCTTCAACCAGAACAAGCTCATCGCCCTGGACGGCAGCGCCAACGCTCAGCTCGTAGGTTACGGCCAGTGGAACGATATCGTGTCCGTGACGGAAATCGGCCAGTCCCTGTATAACTTCTACGGCTACAAGGTCGTGGGTGTGTACAAGGATTTCGATGACATTATGAATTCCCCGAAGGCCGAGAAGTTCCCCGAGGACGGCGTATTCAACCGCAATACCACCGTATGGCCCGGAGACCTCAAGTTCGAGGATGTGAACAAGGACGGCCGCATCAATGAGCTGGACCGCACCAACATCGGCTCCCCGCTTCCCAAGTTCACCTTCGGCTGGACCAATACCTTCCGTTACAAGAACGTAGACCTCACCATCTTCCTGAATGGTTCCGTGGGTAACAAGGTGCTCAACTACAATATGATGGGCCAGGGTTACAACGGTCTGGTCCATATGAACAGCGTCTGGGTGAACCAGCACAACAGCATTGCCAGCCGCGCCCGCCTGGCCGCCATCGATCCTTCCAAGGACTGGATTGACGACGTTACCAACGTTCGCGTAGTCAATGCAGACACCAAGACCCCCCGTCCCACCATCGCAGACCCGAACGACAACGACCGCCTCAGCGACCGTTACATTGAGGACGGCTCCTACCTGCGAATCAAGAACATCACCCTTGGCTACACCTTCCCGAAGAGCCTGCTCTCCAAGGCCAAGATTGATAACATTCGCCTCTATATGAACATCCAGAACCTCTACACCTTCACCAAGTACATGGGGTACGACCCTGAAGTGGGTGCCTCCACCCAGGACTCCAGCGGTCTCACCTTCGGTGTGGATAATGGACGTTATCCTTCTCCTATGACCTGCTCCTTCGGCGTTAACATTACTTTCTAAAGCAAGGAGGATAAGACCATGAAAAATACTTTGAAATATATCTCCCTGGCCGCTGTGATCGCCTTCGGCACGGTTTCTTGCTCGAAGTTCCTGAACCGCCCCGCAGAGGACAGCTACACTACGGCCAACTACTACCAGAATGACCAGCAGGTAGAACAGTCCGTGAACTACCTGTACAACTCCCCGTGGTACGATGTCATCCGTTTCTATATCTATGGTTCCGAGACCATGTGCGGTAACGTTTACCAGGGCAACAATGCATATTCCACGCTCACGGTGAACGGCACGGACCAGGACCTAAAGAACATGTCCTATTCCCTGTGGGCCGTGAATGCCCAGTGCAATACGGTTATCAACAACATCCGTAATGCCAACACCACCGCCAGCGAGGCTGTCAAGAACAAGGCTATCGGCGAGGCCCTCGCCTGGAAAGCCATGGCCTATTTCCTGCTGGTGCGCACCTTCGGTGACGTCCCCATCATCCACGATAACACGGAAGTCATCAAGGAAGCCACTTACAACGAGCAGACCAAAGTTGAGAAGGCCGATGTTTACGAGTACATCGTGATGACCCTCGAGAAGGCTATGGAACTTCTTCCCAAGGATCCCAATATCGGCAAATACAACCGTATCGACTACTATGCCGCCGAAGGTCTCCTTTCCAAGGTTTATCTGACCAAGGCCGGTGTAACCGGTTCCCTGAACAACGCCGATCTGGAGAAGGCCAAGACTTATGCCCTGGATGTTATTGAACATTCCGGCCGCAGCCTCACTCCCAAGTATTCGGATATCTTCCGTCTGCAGCCCTCCGTGTTCCAGCAGACCGGTGAGAACCTCTTCTCCTGGCAGTGGACTTCCACTTCCGGTATCTGGACAGCCCAGAACTCCATCCAGTCCGACGTAGGACTGACCGGTTTCTCCGAGTTCGGTGATATCTGGGGAGACTGGAAGGGCCCCAGCGTAGACCTGATGGATGCCTTCGGCGTATCGGCCGATCAGGACCCTGAAACCCGCGTGGAAACCGATGACCGTCGTGCTGCTACCATCCTGATGTTCGGTGACCAGCTTCCTTACTTCTGGGTTGATCGCGGTGGATTTGATATGTACCGTTTCTTCTATGACGATACTTACTTCCCTGTAGGTCTCGAAAAGAATGGTTCCAACAAGCAGTGGTGCTGCCAGACCGGCTCCAACTATGTGAAGCACCTGTTCGGCTGCGGTGCAGACCACCAGGCTGCCCTGGGCGTGAGCGCCGGCCGTATGTCCTATCAGCTGCCTACCCACATCCTCCGTCTGGCCGATATCTATCTGGTGTACGCAGAGGCTTGTGTCCTTACCGGTGACAGCCAGAACGCTCTTATCTATGTGAACAAGGTTCGCGATCGTGCCCACGCCAAGCCCCTTGAGTCCGTTACCTTTGACGATGTATGGAAAGAGCGCCGTCTGGAACTGGCCATGGAAGGAGACCGCTGGTATGACTATGTGCGTCGTTCCTACTATGATGTAAACGCCTGTATCGAAGAACTTAAGGCTCAGCGCCGTTCCCACTGGGATGGTCTGGACAAGGCTTACAAGAGCTATGTAGTGGATGACGAAGGCAACTATGTCGGCCCCGGTGCCCACAGTTGGAACAATTCTGAGATTATCTACAATCCCGCCGAAGAACTCACAGATGTGAAGCCTTCCATGTTCACCATTCCGTTCCCCACGGAGGACGTGGTTATGAACCCCAATGTGGGCTCTGATGCACAGCCCGTCCATGTGGATGTGCGTGAAACCTATAAATATGACTTTTAATTCCTGAGAAGATGAAAAATCTGACCAAATATACCTGTCTGCTTCTGGGTCTTGTCTTTGTAGGTGCTTGCGCCAACTTAGACTATCCGGACCGTTTCAAGGAGACCCAAGGTGTCCCGAAGGTGAATTTCGTCCGTTATGCGGACCGGGATATCGCCATCACCCAGGCTGCCATGGAGGAGACCATCTGCATCGTAGGTGAGAACTTGACCAGCGTGCACGACATCTACTTCAACGACCAGCCTGCCGTGCTGAACTCCAGCTATATGACGGCCAATACCATTGTACTGACCGTTCCCAAGAACCTGCCTGTCGTCCAGGATGACAAGATGCACCTGATCACCCGTGACAGCAGCGTAGTGCTTTACGATTTCAAGGTGCTGCCTCCGGCTCCCAAGGTGGAGAGTATGTCGGCCGAATGGGCCGCTCCCGGAGAGAAGGTCATCATTGCCGGTTCCTATCTCTTTGCTCCTCTCACCGTGGAATTCCCCGGTGCCGATCCTATCGAAGTAACCACTTCCAAGGCTGGCGGTACCGAGGTTGAGGTAACGGTTCCCACCGGCGCCCAGCCTGGTAAGGTGAAGATCACCACTGCTTCCGGTACCGGACAGTCCTCCTTCCAGTACAGGGACAGCCGCAACATCCTGTTCAACTTCGATGACAACCGCGGTAAGATGGGTAACTGCTGGCACGCCGCCACCATTGAAACCAGCGACCTGTCCCTGGACGGCGGATATCTGCTCCTGTACAGTGCAGATGGCCTGAAGTCCGACGGTTCCGATTGGCCCGATGCCGGCTACCACTTCGAGTACTGGCCCGGTAACTGGAACACCCCCGAAACTTATGAGGATGACGGTGCTGACGACCTTACCCGTACCGTGGATTTCACCGGTTTCAAGAATATGGCCCTCAAGTTTGAGTATATGATTCCTGAGACCGATCCCTGGAAGGGCACTCCTATGCAAATCTGGTTCGCCGGACACGACCTGATCACCTTGCAGACGGCCAACAATACCTACTTCCACGATGCAACCATTTCCCTGCCCCGTGTAATGTGGAAACCTTGGCTGGAAAGCGGTTCCTTCGATACCGGTGGCAAGTGGCTCACCGCCACCTTCCCCATCGCTACGGACTTTGTCTGGTATTGGGATAGTACCCTCGCCACCGGAGAACTCAAGCCCGAATCTTTCACCGGTATGGAAATCTTCATTGCTGCCGGTAAGGAGGATGAAGGTTCCCCTTCCGCTCCTAAGATTTACATCGACAACATCCGTGTTGTTCCCATCAAATAATCTCGTGCCATGAAAAAGATTCTGAAATATACTCTCTTTGCAGCGCTTGCGCTGGTTGTGGCAGGTTGCGCCAAGAAGGAACTGGATACCAACCCTTACGGGGAAGGAGTCCGCTTCGCTGCCATGGCTCCGAATCCTGTCATGCGCGGAGGTGAACTCCGGATCCTGGGCAGTAACCTGGATCAGGTAAGCGAAATCCGCTTTGCCGGAGACGTTTCCGTAACAGACTTCCAGGTAGTAACCACCGGCGTAACCGGTGAACTGCACGTGATAGTTCCCCTGGAAGGCCCCCTTGTGGGCCCTGTCACCCTCGTGGGTAAGGACGGCACCGTCCGCAAGTCCTTCACGGACCTTACGTTCACGGAGCCTATTGAAATAGATTCCTTCACCCCCGCTTCCGTCCTCTCCAACGATGTGATCACCTTCAAGGGTGAGTATCTGGATGTGGTCCGTGAAGTTATCTTCACCGGTGACGAAAACGCCGTTGAGACCACATTCTTGAGCCAGTCCCGCCATGAACTCAAGGTGTCTGTTCCCTCCAGCGCCATTTCCGGTCCCATCATCCTGAGTGATGTGAATGAGCTGGAAGACCAGAGCACCATTCCCAATCACGTGTACACCGCTACGGACCTGGTGGTGAAAGATCCTACCGTGGTAACCGCCGAAAAGGCTACCTACAAGGAGGGAGATGAGATTCTGGTGATCGGTGAACATCTCGATATGATCAAGAGGATAGACCTTCCTCAGGCCAGCGATGTGGAATTCATTCTTTCCGGAGACTGTAAAACCATCTCTTTCGAACTCCCTGCTACGGCTACGGACGGCAATATCACCCTTACTTCCTTCGCTGGAGTGGAGTTCGACGGCGGCGAGATTGAGACCGTGACCGTGAGCGATCTCTCCATCAAGACCCTGGCCGAGGACAACCGTTACAAGGCCGGTTGTAAGATTGAAATCTCCGGTGAAGACCTGGATCTGGTAACGGATGTCGCCTTCATCAATGCCGATCTGGTGGATTGGGACTACGATGAAGAGACCGGAAACATCTATGCCACGCTGCCTGCAGACGCCCAGGACGGTGTTGTCACCCTCACCCTGGATTCTGGCAAGACGGCTACTACCGATGCCATTGAAGTGGTGAAGCCCGAAATCCTTGCCTGGGAACACTTCGATACCTATGTAGCCGGAGAGACCGTGGTAACCGTTGACGGTACAGATCTGGACCTGGTGGACACCGTCCTGATGGGCGATGACAAGCAGGGTTACTTCGAGTGCTATCACGATTACGATGAAGAGTCTGGAACCGTCAAGGTAACCATCCCTGAGGAGGCCTATACCAGTCCTATCATCTTCATCTCCGCTGCCAAGTATACCACCCAGACAGACCCTCTGGAGGTTAGCTACAAACTGCCTGTCTCCATTACCTTTGATGCGCCCAGCTTTGCTCTTGGCAAGAAGATCTCCCTCACGGGTGAGCGTCTGCTGAAGATTGAGCAGGTATTCATCAAGGGAAAGAAAGTGACTTCTTTTGATGTCCGTACAGACAATGCCATGTCCTTCGCCATGCCGGAAGAAATCACCAGCCCCGGCGTATGCCGTCTGGAACTGGTTCTGACCGATGGCAGCAAGCTCACCTGGCCCGTTCCCTTCGAGATTACCGCTCCGTACACGGAGACCTTCATCTGGGAGGGTTCCCAGATCATCAATGGCTGGTCCGGCGTAACCTTCGGGGACAACCGGTTCATCTGGAGCGAACTGGGTATCAAGGAAGGTGATGTTGTCAAGTTGTACTTCACGGCTCCCGAAACGGGCTGGTGGGATCTGCAACTGGTCAATGGTCACTGGGGCAACCTCTCCATCGAAGAATTGGGCGGAGGAAATGAAATCAAGCAGGATGCCGGCTTCCCGGGCGGCGCCCAGACCTTCTCCTTCAACGTGACGGCAAGTGTGCTGGCCTCTCTCACCGAAGATGTCGGTTGGGGTGGAGCCTTCATCATCAACGGTGACGGTAATGTGGAGGTTACAGGTATCTCCCTCATCCAGTACGGAGCCGTTGGTGAAACCATCTGGGAAGGCAGCCATGCCATTGACTGGGGTGGCAGCGATGAAGCCCACAAGGCCCTCACCGCACTTTCCTGGGGCGGCTATGACTGGTCCACCGTTGAGGCAGGCACCACGCTGGCTCTTGAGTTCGAGCGCACGGCCGACGAGGTCCAGATTCGTCTGGGCAACGGCAGCTGGGCTGCTCTTCCCGGGACCACGGATCCGTATAAACTCACGGACGGAGAAACTAGCCTGGAGGTGGAACTCACCAGTGACATGATTAACGAAATGGTATCCAACGGTGGTCTTGTGATCACCGGCCAGGGCTACACGCTCACCGCTGTGATCCTGAAGTAATTTTTAATCCGGAGGGGGCTGACCCTCCCTCCGGGTTCCATGACTATGAAAAGATTTTTTTACATCGCTTTGTCGGCCCTTGTGCTTTGGGCCTGCGGAAAGACCGAACCGGAGCAGCCGGTGGTGCCGCCCGTAGACCCGGCTCCCACGGCCGTTACGTTGAATGTTACCTCCTATAGCGCCCCCGCTGAAGGCGGCGCCATTGAAGTTACCGTCAAGGCTCCTTTCGTGCCGCAGGTGGACAAGCCGGACTGGGTATCGGTGAGCAGCGGCAGCCTGGTCAATTACACGGTTACTCTTAAACTGACCGTGGCGCCCAATACTGCCTATGAGCCTCGTAACGCGACCCTCACCTTCAAGGCTACGGGTGCCACTTCGGCCACCTTCTCCCTTACCCAGGCTGCTGCCCAGAAACCGGAACCGGCCGAGGTGGATAAGGACCTTACCAATGAAAACGCCACGGCCGAGGCAAAGTGGGTTTATACTTTCCTTCGGGAACAGGCCGGAAACAAAATGCTCAGCGGTGTTCAGTCCGGCGGAACGGCCAACAACAACGAGCGGGTGAACCAGGTTTATACCATGACCGGCAAGCACCCTGCCCTGGCCGGTTACGATTATATCTTCCTGCAGTATTCTCCCACTCCGGCCGG
This sequence comes from uncultured Bacteroidales bacterium, assembly GCA_947167855.1. Classification (GTDB taxonomy): domain Bacteria; phylum Bacteroidota; class Bacteroidia; order Bacteroidales; family UBA932; genus Cryptobacteroides. The sequence continues at coordinate 2,445 of CAMVJR010000019.1, read as the reverse complement.
TTGGACCTGGGTAGTGGATTATGGAGATATTTCGGCCCCTAAGGAGCAGTGGCAGAACAACGGCCTTGTGTCCTATATGTGGCACTGGAACGTCCCTTCCACCAAGGCAGATTGGGATAAAGGAAAGGGCGGAGACTTTTCCGGCTACAACTTTTACTGTGATAAAACCAAATTCAGCATAGCCAATGCCTTGAAGAGCGGTACCTGGGAGAACGATTTCATCCTTCAGGACATTGAGAAGGTGGCCGGCTATTTGAAATTGTTGCAGGATGCGGGGATTCCCGTCCTTTGGCGTCCGCTGCACGAGGCTGCCGGCAATTACAACCTGTACGGTGGCAATGGTGCCTGGTTCTGGTGGGGCCGCGGCGGGGCCGATGCCTGCAAGAAACTCTGGAAACTCCTCCGGGATAAGCTGGAAGGGGGGTACGGTTTGAACAATCTCATCTGGGTCTGGACCCTGGATGCCACCCCCGGCGCAGAGAAAGACTACGCCTCCTGGTACCCTGGAAACGACCTGGTAGATATAGTGGGTGTAGATATCTATGCCGATGATACCGATGCCAAAGCCCGTCAGTACGAGGCGGCTGTAAACCTTTCCGGCGGCCACAAGCTGGTTACCGTCAGCGAGTGCGGCAATATCCCTAACCCCGCCAAGTGCCTGGAGGCCGGGCAGGGCTGGAGCTGGTTCCTGGTCTGGGACCTGGAATCCTATGAACTGAATACCACATCATATTGGAAGTCCATTATGTCTTCGAACAAGGTTCTTACCCGCGAAGGAATGCCTTCCCACGAATAATAACAGCCTATGAAGTATTTTAAACATTGTATCTTACCGCTGCTCACCCTGGTTTCCGTGATGTGCAGCTGCAACGGGAATAAAGAGAATCCGGAACCCACGCCCGATCCTACGCCCAAGGCCCCTACGGCCGTTACGCTGACCCCGGCCTCCATCAATGCCGGTGCAGAGGGAGGAACTTTCGAGATAAGCGTGAAGTCTCCCTTTGTTCCCCAGGTGGAGAAGCCCAGCTGGGTAACAGTGAGCAACGGAACCCTTAAGGATTATACGGTGACCGTAAGCGTTACTGTGGCTGCCAATACCACCTATGAAGCCCGTGAGGCCACCCTAACTTTCAAAGCAACGGGTGCCACTTCGGCTACGCTGAAAGTTACGCAGGCCGCCAAGGAAAAACCCGTGAGACCCACGCCCGGCACCAATGAGGCCTGGCAGATGGCATCCAAGTTGGGCTTTGGTTGGAATATGGGTAACGAACTCGAGGCCCATAACAATGGCGTTCCCGATGAGACATGCTGGACGGGTGTCCTTTGCACCCAGGCCACCTTTGACAAGGTAAAAGCAGCCGGGTTCAGTTCTGTCCGTATCCCGGTATCCTGGATGAGTCTGATTGGAGAGGCCCCCAACTATACGCTGGATGCTACCCGTCTGGCCCGCTTGAAAACCGTTGTGGGATATGCTCATAGTGCCGGCCTAATCACCATCTTCAATATCCATCACGATGGAGCCGAGAGCAAGTATTGGCTTTCTGTAGCCAAGGGGGCCGATAATGATGCCATTACAGCCAAGTTCGCCGCTGTTTGGAAACAGCTGGCAGAAGCTTTTAAAGATGAGGGCGACTGGCTGATCTTTGAGTCTTGCAATGAAATCAACGACGGTGGTTGGGGCTGGAGTACCGAATACCTTACGCCCGAAGGTAAGAAGCGTCAGAACGATATCCTGAATGGATGGAACCAGAAGTTTGTGGATGTGGTCAGAGCTACCGGAGGTAACAACGCCACCCGTTGGCTGGGTGTTCCCGGCTATGCTGCCAATGTGGATATGACCCTGGACGATGGTTTTGTAGTTCCTACTGATAAAGAGAATAGAGTGATGGTGGCGGTTCATACGTACGGTCCTACGGATTTTGGCCAGACGGCAAAGGTGAATGAATGGGGGCATACCCGTAAAGTCCAGCTCCAGGATCCCTCCTATGATGAGATTTATTATGAGGAGCAGATGTACAGACTGTACAAGAAATGGGTAGAGAAGGGTATTCCGGTCTACTTCGGTGAATTTGGTTGTGCCAACCGTAGCGACAGTAAGGCCTATGCCTTCCAGCTCTATTTCCTGGAGTATATGACCAAGTGCATGCATACCTATGGCATGGCCGGTTATATCTGGGACAATGGCGCCAAGGGGTCCGGAAATGAGGTTTATGGCATCATCCATCATGGTACCGGTGAGTATATGGATCCTGAAAAGGGACCGGAGATTGTCAGCAAGTGCCTGAAGGGCTTTACTAACACTTCCTCCAGTTATACGCTGGATACTGTATATAATAGCGCCCCTAAATTCTGATGAAAAGATTACTTATACTCGCTGCCCTGGCCCTCGCTGCCTGCAGCACCGGAAACAAGAAACCCATGGAAACGCCCAAAGACCAGCTGGTG
>CAMVJR010000018.1 GCA_947167855.1 uncultured Bacteroidales bacterium | reverse complement strand
CTTTAGAGATGTCTACCGTACCCTGCCTCCGTCATGCCCGGCCCCGACCGGGCATCTCTCTCCTCTTTTCTCTGCCCGAACTGGTCTAACGGTCCCGGTGGTGGGACGTTAGACATCAAAAACCTGGAATTTCATGCCTAACGGTCCAATCTATAGGACGTTAGGAAGGGGTGGACAGGATGAATTCCCTGGAAAGAGGAATGGATAGATCGGCCCTGTTTTGAATAATTATTTTCAGAAATGCGGCACTACGTGAATATTTACATAAATATACAAATATCGGGGTCAACGTGCATAAAATGTAAAAAAGTTGAAAAAATTGTAAAAAAGTGCAAAAATTTCAGATTGTAAATTATGGCATGTTCATTCTTACGATTTATAAGTAAAATTTTTTACAAAAGCTTTTAAAAATGTTTTTTAAGCCAAATCTCGTTAGTTATTAGCGGTTTTTGGCCTTTTTTTGCATTTGCAAAAGTGAAATATGTTTTCAATATTTGCAGCGGTTAGTTCGTTTTACGACGGCCTGTATAGTAGTGTATCGATACAGAAATTCATTTTGTATCAATATTTATGTTTATTTAATTTTCATGATTATGAAAAGAATCAGTCTGTTGCTGATGTGCGTTTTCGCCACGCTTTCCGTTGGCTTGAATGCGCAGAACATCACCGTGAAAGGTACTGTCTCGGACCGTGCCACCGGTGAGCCCATCCCGGGCGCTGCTGTTGTCGTTCAGGGAAATCCGAGCGCTTATTCGCTGACGGATGTAGATGGTGCTTATAGCATCTCTGTTCCCAGAAACGGTAACCTGGTCGTTTCCAATTTGGGTTACAAAACCACCCAGGTGCCAGTTAACGGCATGACAGTCATTAACATCACCCTTGAGGTAGACGCCGAGTACCTCGAGGAAGTGGTTGTTACCGCTCAGGGCCTTACCCGTAAGCAGAGAGCCATCGGTTACTCTGCCCAGGTAATCAACGAGGAAACCCTGACTACCACCCATAGCACCTCTCTGGGTAACTCCCTGGCAGGTAAGGTGGCAGGTGCTCAGTTCTGGGGTACGGCCGGTTCCACTTTTGGTGAGGGTAAGATTATCCTCCGTGGTCCTACTTCCTATAGCAATCAAGAAGGTTCCGAACCCATCTATGTGATTGACGGAACCATCGCCTCCGCCGGTGCTGTGAATATGGACGATGTGGAGAGCATCAATGTACTGAAAGGCCCCTCTGCTACCGCCCTGTACGGTTCCCGCGGCGCCAACGGTGCTGTGATTATTACCACCAAGAGGGCTGCCGAAGGCCAGTCCCACGTGGAATTCACCCATACTACCGCTGCCGAAGTATACTACAATCATCTGAAATTCCAGACCCTGTATGGTGGTGGTTCCTTGGGAACACAGCCTACGGCAAGATACAACAAAGCTGTTGCCGGTGGCGCTCCTGCCGATGTTGACATTCTGGACCCCACTTACGCATTTGCGGCTTATGATAATGGAGACGGCACTTATTCGATGGACTATCTCCACGATGAGAACTGGGGCCCTCGTTATGATGACAAGACGATGGTGCGTTCTGCCCTTTCCTGGGATCCTACTTCCGACAAATTCGGTAAGGCCGAAACCTGGAGCTACCGCATGAATCTGCGCGATCTGACCCGCGTGGCTTGGACCAACACCACCAACGTGGCTTTCACCAAGTCCATGAAGGGTATGAATACCCGTATCGCCTTCAATAATGTAGACCGCCCGGGTATTTTCCAGAACTCCAAGGCTATCCGTCGTTCCTTCTCCTTCTCCTCCCAGATTAAGCCCAACAGCTGGCTTACGGCCGACATTAGCTATCGCTACCGTCTGCGCCAGAATCACAACGCAGAGCAGGAAGGTTATTCCGCCAACGGAAACTATGTTGGTGACTTTATCCAGTGGGGTCAGACCAATGTGAACATTGCTGAACTTAGGGACTGGCAGCGCCCGGACGGCTCCTGGCGTAACTGGAACATCAAGAGCACGACCGACCTGACCGCCAACTTCCACGATAACCCGTTCGCTGTCATGGAGAATTACAACTATACCAGCACGACCAACTACCACATCATTGCAGGAGACGTTTATGCTACGCTTCCTCTCAACTTCCGTGTAGGTGTTCGTGTCAATGAACTTATGAACAGCAGCCGTTACGAGGAAAAGAACGGAAATGGGTCCATCAACTTCACGTCCTACTTCCGTACCTATTTCAGCAATTCCAGCGACTTTACTTCCCAGGAATATGTTACTTGGAACAACACGTTTGTAGATAACAAACTCTCCATTGAGGCCGCTGCCTTTGCTGAACAGCGCAAGTATGACTACTACTATCTGAACAGTTACACCAACGGTGGACTGTCCGTAGACAGCCTGTACAACCTGTCCGCCTCCAACAGCACCTATTCCACCAACAATACGGAGCAGCACTTCAAGACTCGCTCCTTCTTTGGTACCGCCACCATTGGCTGGGATGACATTGTGTACCTGGACGGTTCCATCCGTTACGATATTGACTCTCGTCTTCCTGCCAACAACAATGGCTATCTCTACGGCGGCGGCTCCCTGTCCTTCATGGCCAGCAAGCTCATTAATGCCCCTTGGCTTAACTTCTGGAAGATCCGTGGTTCCCTGGCCCAGGTAGGTTCCACCGTTGGCGTTTACGCCATCAACCGTACTTACTCGATGGATACCAAGCTGCATGGTCAGACCGCCCTGTATGAGCCCACGACCATGGTTAACCAGAACATCCTCCCTACCATCTCCACGTCTTATGAGGTGGGTACCGAATTCAAGATGTTTAACAACCGTTTCTATGGTGACATCAACTTCTATTTGAAGAACACCAAGAACGATGTTATCAATGCTACCGTTGCCCCTCAGGCTGGTTATTCCACTCGTCAGATCAATGCCGGCCTGGTTCAGAACAAGGGCGTTGAAATCCTCCTCGGCGGTACGCCGGTGCGCACCCAGGATGTGGAATGGAACTTGAGCGCTAATATTGCCAAGAATGTGAACACCCTGGTAGAACTGGCCCCCGGACAGAAAGAGACCAACCTTTACGGTAACTCCTTCTACTATTACTGGTACCTCAAAGCCATTGAAGGTCAGCCTATCGGTGTCATCTCCACCAACGCCCGTTGGCTCCGTAATGATAAGGGTCAGCTGATTCTTGCAAAAGGCAGCGCCAGCGAGGGTGATGTCATTCCTACCTGGGAAGAAAATGTTCCTAAGAATGTGGGCAATGTCCAGCCCGATTTCACCGGTGGTTTCAATACCTCCCTCCGCATAAAGAACTTCACCATTTCTGCGGCTCTTGATTTCGTGGTTGGTGGTCAGTTCGTTTCCTGGACCAACATGTGGGGCCAGGGAAGCGGTCTGCTTGCCGAAACGGCTGTTAACAACGACCGGGGTGTCAATGTCCGTGAGCCTGTCCCGCTGGGAGGTGGTTATCACCTCGTGGGTGTTGACAAGGATGGAAACCCGATGGATGGTTATATGGATGCCTGGTATTATAACTACTATAAGTACCAATATGATCAGGATTCCACCATCTATGACCGTAGCTACGTTAAGTTACGCGAGTTCTCCGTCCGCTATGACTTCCCGAAGTCCATCATGAACAAGGTGAAGGGCATCTCCAAGGCAAGCATCGCCTTTGTTGCCACCAATCCTTGGCTCATCTACTCTGCTGCCCCCAACCTGGATCCGTCCGAACTCGGCGGGGCTTCCTATAACTTCCTCGAAGGCGGTCAGGCTGTATCTACTCGTTCCTTCGGTCTTACGCTCAATGTTACTTTCTAAAGAAAAGGAGGGATTATCATGAAAAAGTTTAGTATCATAGTCGCCTCTGTAGTTGCCGGTCTGTTCGCCCTCTCTTGCAATAAGATTCACGATTTCGGGGACATCAACAAGAGCCCGAACTCTCCTTCTACGGAGTTCACCACATACTTCTTCACCGAGGCCTGCAAATATGTGCCGACGTTTGTCCTGAGAGATGCTACCAATGGTTATGACCCCTGGCAGCAGGAATGGGCCGGTTATCTTTCCGAGTCCAAGAATAACCAGTATGGACCTCTCTCTACCACTTCTTATTACAGCTCCAATACGCTGTATCTGCGCCCTATCAAGAACCTGCAGTACATCATTGACCTCAATTCCAACGAAGAGACTGCGAGTCAGACCAATGTTGTTGCTTTCGGATCCAACGCCAACCAGATTGCTGTAGCCACTACGCTCCAGTCCTTCTATTTTATGACCATTTCCGATATCCAGGGCCCTGTAGTGCTGACTGAGGCCCTGAAGGGCGCTTCCGAGGATAACTGGACCCCCAAGTTTGATACCCAGGAAGAGGTTTACACTATCCTGAATGAACGTCTTACCGCTGCATACAAGATGTTTGATGAGACTTCGTCCCTGAATAGCGCGGCCGATATTCTCTATGGAGGCGATGTTGCCAAGTGGAAGAAGTTCAACGCTACGCTTCGTATGCTCATGGCCATCAAATTAAGCGATGTCGCTCCTGAAGTGGGCAAGGCCCGTTTTGCTGCCGCCTATGCCGACGGAGGCCTTGAGGCAAATGCTGACAGCTTTAACTATACCTACGATGATCTGAACTGGAACTACCTTTATTACTGGTGCAGCCCGGATTATGCCGCTGCCGGTCAGAATGCCGTTCCTAACTATTTTATCGTGGAAACGATGAAAGGTTTGAAGGACAATCGTATGTTCGAGTACTTCGACGTCGAGTGCTACAAAGGAAAACGCAAAGAGTCCATTTTCCCGCGTGACCAGTTCTCTTCCTTCTACGGTATTCCTTTCGGCCTGGAGAGTAACGATGCCGTTTCTGCCTGGAGCGACTGTGTAAGCTCCGTGAATAAAAAAATGTTGGCAATGAATGCCACCATCCCCGTAATCCCTACCTCCCGAGCTCTCCTTATTGAGGCCGAGGCTGCCTTCCGTGGTTGGATCGATGCCGACCCCAAGGCCCTCTACGAGGCAGGTATCAAATCCTCCTTTGAGTGGTGGGGAGCAAAAGATGCAGACAAGTATATTGCTTCTGCCGATGTAGCCTACAATGCTTCAAAGGGCCTGGAGCAGATCGCTCTCCAGCGTTGGATTGCCTGCTACCTCTCAGATGGTATTGAGGTGTGGTCCGACTGGCGTCGTCTGGATATCCCCCACATGCCCGTAGGCCCTGGCGCTTCCAAGACGGGGACTTCTCACTATCCGTACCGCCTCCCGTTCTACAACGAGAACGAAACCAATCCTGAAAACTATGCCGAGGCCCTCAAGGACCTGAGCAGTGGCAAGGATGACAAGAGCGCCCGCGTATGGTGGGATGTGGCCGACAACTGGGAAGGTGTGATTCCTGACGAAGAATGCGTGCCTCAGATTGTGATTCCTGCCGATTGGCAGGTGGTCTCCGTAGGAGAAGTGATGTATGATGCTGATGTCTATCAGGGTGAGCCCCCGTTTGCCAATCATGAAGGAAAACTGTACGAGGATGCAAACCACCCCGGAGTCTACAAGATTTCTCCTTTCGGAAAAGCTGAACTCGTATTCGAGGCTGCAGGCGACGAATTCGTCGTGGGTAACCAGATTATCAGAGCAGCAGACGAAGGTGGCATTCTCAATGCCGCAGACTACAATGTCGACCAGGGAAAATCCGAAACAGGCGTTTGCTATTACGATACGGACGATCAGGCATACTACTTCCTGCTCATCATGCGTAATGGTGGCCCTCGCGGCGGTGGAAGCACCGGTATTGCCTACTATGGCTATTGCGCCTTTGTCCCTGCCGCAGAATAGGAATTACCTTTTGCCAGTTACAGAGAATATACAGATTTGTTAAACAAAATATTGATATGATCTGTAGCCCCCGGAGCGAGTCGTGAGACGCGCTCCGGTTTTTTTATTACAGGTTGGGATAGGTGGCCCGGCTGCAGATCCCGGGCATGCACTGCTCCAGGGCGGCCAGAACCTGCTTGGGCGTATAGCCCTGACGCAGGCCCAGGAGCACGGTGTCGTCTCCGGCGAGGGTGCCCAGGATGGAGTCGGTGGGGTGCTGGTCCAGGTAGGTGGCCACGGCGGCGGCATAACCTTCCTGGGTCCGGATCACAGCCAGCGGGAAGGAGATTTCCAGCCGGATGATACCGTTTACAACGGACGGGGAGGCGGCCTCGCGCGTCAGGGTCTGGGGAAGTTTGTAACCTTCTCCCGGAAGTTTGCGGATGTGCAGGGCCTTGAGGTCGCGGGAAAGCGTGGCCTGGGTGGTGACAATGCCGCGGGCGCTCATTTTGGCAATGAGTTCTTCCTGGCTAAAGATGGTTTCTTTGCCCACAATATCCAGCAGGGCCGACTGGCGGGTTTTGATGTTCTGCATAGTTTGGTTCTTTTGCACCACAAAGATAGTGAATAAAAACGAATAAACATGAATAAATTAACAAAATATACAAAAATTCCTTAAAAAGTTTGCATATCTCATTTATTCTGTGTTCCTTTGTGCCGAGTTAGTTTAGTAGTGTATTCTTTTTATATTCACAATGAAAGTGCTGAAATTCGGCGGAACCTCTGTTGGAAGCGCAAAGCGTTTCCAGGAGGTGGCACGCCTTATCACGGCTGAGAAGCAGAACATCGTGGTGTTATCGGCCATGTCCGGCACCACCAATTCGCTGGTAGAGATTGCCGGCTATCTGTACAGCCGTAACCAGGACGGAGCCAGGGACACCATCGCCTCCCTGCACGCGAAGTATAATGGTGTCATAAATGAGCTCCTCACCCAGCCCGAAAGCGTCAAGAAGGCCCAGACCTATATCGATGGCATCTTCAAGGCTCTCTCGGAGATCACCAAAGAACCCTTTGGAGACATCCAGGAGCGGATAATCCTGTCCAAGGGAGAGCTCATGTCCACCTTCCTCATGACCACTTACCTGGAAGAGCAGGGTGTGAACGTCAAACTCCTGCCGGCCCTCTCCTTCATGCGGACCGACGCCCAGGGAGAGCCGGACCTGGAGGCCATCAAGGTGCTTCTGAATCAGCTCCTTGAAAAAGAGAAAGGGGCCGATCTGTACATCACCCAGGGCTATATCTGCATGAACGCCCGCGACGAGGTGGATAACCTCAAGCGCGGCGGCTCGGACTATTCGGCCTGCCTCATTGGCGCAGCAACGGGGGCCGATGAGATCCAGATCTGGACCGACATCGACGGCCTCCACAACAACGACCCCCGCGTGGTGGAGAAGACATCGGCCGTGCGCCACCTTCATTTTGACGAGGCGGCGGAGCTGGCCTATTTCGGGGCCAAGATCCTTCACCCCACCTGCATCCTCCCCGCCCGGTATGCCAACATCCCGGTGCGCCTGCTCAATACCCTGGAACCGGAAGCTCCGGGAACCCTGATCGACAGCGTTCCGGACACGGGCGTGATCAAGGCCGTGGCCGCCAAGGACAACATCGTGGCCATCAAAATCAAGTCTTCCCGCATGCTCCTGGCCCACGGTTTCCTGCGCAAAGTCTTTGAGATCTTTGAGACCTACCGCACCCCCATCGACATGATCTGCACCTCGGAGGTGGGCGTGTCCCTGACCATCGACGACACCCGCTACCTCAGCGAGATTGTGCACGACCTCAAGAAATACGGCACCGTGTCCGTGGACCTGGATATGTGCATCGTTTGCGTGGTAGGAGACATGGACTGGGCCAACTGCGGCTTTGAGTCCAAGGTCATGAACGCCCTCAAATCCATTCCGGTGAGAATGGTTTCCTATGGCGGAAGCAACTACAACATCTCCCTCCTGGTGAGGGAAGAAGACAAAGTGGCTACGCTTCGTTCCTTAAGTCAAACCCTCTTTGGATAATGGATACCCTTTTGAAAGGCTGTGGAACAGCTATGTTTACCCCTTTCCGCCATGGAGAGGTTGACGTAGAGGCCCTGGTGGCCACTACGGAGCGGCAGGTGCAGGCGGGCATCGACTTCCTGGTCCCCCTGGGCACCACCGGCGAGACGCCCACCCTGTCCAACCAAGAAAAGCTCCTGGTTTTCCATACCGTCAAGGAGCACGCCGCCGGCCGCCCGGTGGTGGTGGGCGTGGGCACCAACAGTGTGCACGGCACGCTGGCCAACATGGAACTGCTCAAAGAGGCCGATGCCTTCCTGGTGGTGGTGCCTTTTTACAACAAGCCCCCGCAGCGCGGCATCTACGCCTATTTCAAGACCCTGGCCGAGGCAACCGACAAGCCCGTGATCCTCTACAACGTTCCGGGCCGAACGGGAACCAACTGCGAGGCGGAAACCACCCTGGCGCTGGCTCACGACGTCCCCAATATCGTGGCCGTGAAAGAGGCTTCCGGCAAGCTGGATCAGATCCAGAAGATCATCGAAGGAGCCCCGGCCGGTTTCAGCGTGCTGTCCGGCAATGACGACGAGACCCTGTCCGTAATGCGGATGGGAGGACATGGCGTGGTATCGGTGGCCTCCAACGTAGCCCCCTTGGAGATGGCTCTGTTTTTACACGCTACCCAGAGTGGGGACTGGAAGCGGGCCGAAGAACTGAACGAGCGCATGAGCGCCCTGTTCAAGAACCTTTTTGTAGAACCCAACCCCATTCCCGGCAAAGCGGCCATGGCCCAGCTGGGACTCATGGAAAACAGCCTCCGTCTGCCGCTGGTAACGGCCCAGGCATCCACGGAAGCCTTAATGAAACAAACCCTGAATCAATTGTGGGCATGATAAAAGTAATCATCAGCGGCTACGGCCGCATGGGACACATGATAGAGAAGGAGCTCCTCAGCCGGGGCATCCAGCTGGTGGAAGCCAGCGAAAACATTACGGCCACGGATCCGGAAGTAGCCAGGGAGTGTGTCTGTATAGACTTTACAACCCCGGAGGCCTTCCGCGCCAATTATCCCTTCATCGCCCGGCATTTCAAGGCCGCCGTGGTGGGAACCACCGGCTGGAATGACATCCGGGCCGATGTCTGCCGCGCCTTCCAGGAGGCCGGCACCCCCCTTATCTATGCCTCCAACTTCTCCCTGGGCGTGAATGCCCTCTTTGCGGCTGCCGCCAAAGCATCGGCCCTCCTGAAAGGCGCCGGCTACGTGCCTGCCATTGAGGAAATCCACCATATCCACAAGCTGGATGCGCCTTCCGGCACGGCCCTGACGCTGGGCGCCCTGGTGGAGAAGGCGCTGGGAGAAAAGCCCGTCATCTCTTCTGTTCGCGAGGGAGAGGTGCCTGGTATCCATACACTTACCCTAAAATCGGACTGTGATGAACTCACGCTTCGGCACGAAGCATTTTCCCGTGAGGGACTGGCCAAAGGAGCGGTAGTGGCCGCTTTGATGACAGAAGGTCTCCAGGGAGTGCATGAGTTTAGTGAATTGTTGTAAATTTGTAAGGATTATGGAAAAAATCAGAGTAGCCATAGTAGGCTATGGCAATATTGGTCAATATACGCTGGATGCCCTTGAAACGGCTCCCGACATGGATTGCGTGGGCGTAGTCCGCCGCGTCCCCTCCAAGGAAGGCTTCCCGGAGCTGGCTCCTTATAAGGTGGTCTCCGATATCCGGGAACTGGGGAAGGTGGATGTGGCCATCCTGGCCACGCCGTCCCGCCTGTGTGAAGAATACGCCAAACAGTTCCTGGCCATGGGGATCAATACGGTAGATTCGTTCGATATCCACACTTCCATCCTGGATTACCGGGCCGCCCTGCTGCCGCTGGCCAAGGCCAACAACGCGGTGGCCATCATATCGGCCGGTTGGGACCCCGGCACCGACTCCATTGTGCGTACCCTCATGGAGAGCATGGCACCCCGCGGCCTCACCTATACCAACTTCGGCCCGGGCCGATCCATGGGACACTCCGTCTGCGCCTGTTCCAAGGAAGGCGTGAAGGAAGCCCTTTCCATGACCATCCCCACCGGCGAGGGAATCCACCGCCGGTTGGTGTATGTGGAGCTGGAAGATGGCGCCTCTCTCGAGAAAGTAACCGAGGCCATCAAGACAGACCCTTACTTTGCCCACGATGAAACCCATGTAATCCCCGTGGAGAGCGTGGATGCCCTTAACGATGTGGCCCATGGGGTGAACCTGGTCAGAAACGGCGTGAGCGGAAAAACGCACAACCAATACTTTGAGTTTGACATGAAAATCAACAACCCGGCCCTCACGGCACAGGTTCTCGTGAATGTGGCGCGTGCCTCCATGAAGCAGCAGCCGGGTTGCTATACCACCATTGAGATTCCGGTCATAGACATGCTCTATGGAGACCGTGAGAAGCTGATCGGAAGCTTGGTTTAATTTGAAAGAGAAATGAGAGTAGCCATTGTAGGAGCAAGCGGCGCGGTAGGACAGGAGTTCCTCCGCATTCTGGCCCAGCGGAATTTCCCTCTGGACGATCTGGTGCTTTTTGGATCCGAGCGTTCTGCCGGAAGAAAGTACACGTTCAAGGGCAAGGAGTATGAAGTGAAACTGCTTCAGCACAATGACGATTTCAAGGATATCGACATTGCCTTTACCTCGGCCGGAGCCGGTACTTCCAAGGAGTTTGCAGAGGATATCACCAAGTACGGATGCGTGATGATTGACAATTCCAGCGCCTTCCGAATGGATCAGGACGTCCCCCTGGTGGTGCCGGAGTGCAACGCCCCGGATGCCCTGGAGCGCCCCCGCGGCATCATTGCCAATCCCAATTGCACCACCATCCTGATGGTCGTTGTGCTCAAGCCCATCGAGAAGCTGAGCCACATCCGCCGCATCCACGTGAGCTCCTACCAGAGCGCCAGCGGCGCCGGTGCAGCCGCCATGGCCGAACTGCAGCAGCAGTACCGCGAGATTGTGGAGACCGGCGAGGTGAAGACCATCGAAAAGTTCCCCCACCAGCTGGCTTACAACGTGATCCCCCAGATTGACAAGATGACGGAGAACGACTACACCAAGGAGGAGATGAAGATGTTCAACGAGACGCGCAAGATCATGCACAGCGATGTGCGCACATCGGCCACCTGCGTCCGGGTCTCCTCCCTGCGTTCCCATTCCGAGTCGGTGTGGCTGGAGACGGAGAAGCCGCTGAGCGTGGCCGATATCCGCCAAGTCCTGGCCGATGCCCCCGGCGTCACCCTGGTGGACGATCCTCAGAACTACGTATATCCCATGCCTTTGGAATCGGCCGATAAGGACGACGTCTATGTGGGCAGGATTCGTCAGGACCTGGCCGATGACAACGGCATCACCCTCTGGCTCACCGGAGACCAGATTCGCAAAGGGGCCGCCCTTAACGCCGTCCAGATTGCCGAATATCTCCTGGAGAAGGACGAAAGGTTTAAGTAGTTGGCCCTCTTCTTCCTTTTCTGCTAAAAAATTCGTAAATTTGCGCCGCATCCAAGATGTGACGCAAATTTTTTAATACTATAACATTATGCAGATCGTATCCGTATTCGGTAGAGAGATCCTGGATTCCCGCGGAAATCCTACCATCGAAGTTGAAGTTACCCTTGATTCCGGTTTTGTTGGTGTTGCTGCCGTTCCCTCCGGCGCATCCACCGGTGAGAATGAAGCCCTCGAGCTCCGCGATGGAGACAAGAAGCGCTACGGCGGTAAGGGCGTTCTCAAGGCCGTTGACAATGTGAACAAGGTGATTGCTCCCGAAATCATCGGCATGGACGCTACTCAGCAGCGCGCCATCGACAAGGCCATGATCGAGCTGGACGGCACTCCCACCAAGAGCAAGCTGGGCGCCAACGCCATCCTGGGCGTTTCCCTGGCCGTTGCCAAGGCTGCTGCCGCAGAGCTGGGCATGCCCCTGTACCGTTACCTGGGTGGCACCAACGCCTATGTTCTCCCGGTTCCCATGATGAACATCATCAACGGTGGCGCCCACTCCGACGCTCCCATCGCTTTCCAGGAGTTCATGATCCGTCCCATCGGCGCCGCCAACGAGGCAGAGGCTGTCCGCATGGGCGCCGAGGTTTTCCACGCTCTGCAGAAAGTGCTCAAGGGCCGTGGCCTGTCCACCGCCGTGGGTGACGAAGGTGGCTTCGCTCCCGCTCTGAAGGGCATCAACGACGCTCTTGACTGCATCATCGCCGCTATCGAAGGCGCCGGCTACGTACCTGGCAAGGACGTGACCATCGCCATGGACTGCGCTGCTTCCGAGTTCTGCTTCAAGGAGGACGGTAAGTTCTACTATGACTACAAGCAGCTCAAGGATGGTAAGAAGAAGGACCCTCGCGGCCGCAAGCTCACCACCGACCAGCAGATCAACTACCTCAAGCAGCTCATCAGCAAGTACCCCATCGACTCCATCGAGGACGGTCTGTCCGAGGAAGACTGGGAAGGCTGGGTGAAGCTCACCAAGGCCATTGGTGACAAGTGCCAGCTCGTAGGTGACGACCTCTTCGTGACCAACGTGAAGTACCTGCAGAAGGGTATCGAGATGGGTGCCGGTAACTCCATCCTCATCAAGGTGAACCAGATCGGTTCCCTCACCGAGACCCTGGACGCCATCGAGATGGCCCACCGTCACGGCTACACCACCGTCACCTCCCACCGTTCCGGTGAGACCGAGGACACCACCATCGCCGACATCGCCGTCGCTACCAACAGCGGCCAGATCAAGACCGGTTCCCTCAGCCGTACCGACCGTATCGCCAAGTACAACCGTCTCATGCGCATTGAGATCGAACTGGCCGACGAAGCCCGCTACGGTTACAAGAAGCTCCGCTAAGTCTTTAGCGAATGCAATAAAAAAGCTCCCGGATTCGGGAGCTTTTTTTGTTAGAGCTTGTCTTGCTTGAGATCGTCTATGTATTTGGCGATGCGTTTGAGCTGGGTGGGGATGGCGATGCTCTGGGGACAGTGGCTCAGGCATTCGCCGCAGGAGATGCAGTGGTCGGCCTGGCGTACCGTAGCAACAGCCCGGTCGTAGCTCACGAGGTAGGCCTTCTTGAGCTTGGCGTAATCCTTCTGGGCCGAATTCTGGGCATAGGTGCCGTCCGTAACGGAGCGGTTGTAGTGCTGGAAGGTGCCCGGGATGTCGATACCCCAAGGGCAGGGCATGCAGTATTTGCAGTCCGTGCAGTTGACCAGCGGATATTCCATCATCTGGGTGGCCATCTGCTCCAGGAACTCCAGTTCCTCTTCCGTGAGGGGTTTGAAATGGCCGAAGGTTTCGCAGTTCTCCCAGAGCGGATCCATGTTGGTCATGCCGGAGAGGACACACAGCACACGCGGGTACGTGGCGCAGAAGCGGAAGGCCCAGGAGGCCACGCTCTTGTCCGGTTCGCGCTCCTTCATGTGGCGGGAGATGCTTTCCGGCACGCGGGCCAGGCGGCCGCCCAGCAGCGGTTCCATGATCACGATGGGTAAGCCGCGTTTGTCCAGTTCCTGGTACAGGTAGTCTGCATTTACGTTGCGGACGCCGTCGGCGTGGGTCCAGTCCACATAGTTCATCTCAATCTGCACAAAGTCCCAAATCATTTCTCCGGAGTCGAAGAGCTCCATGAAGTAGTCGAACTCGTGCTTGGCGCCGTGGAAGGAGAAGCCCAGGTTGCGGATACGGCCGGCCTTCTTTTCTTCCAGCAGGAAGGGCAGCAGGCCATTGTCTACATACCGCTTGTTGAAGGCATCCTTTCCGCCGCGGCCGATAGAATGCAACAGATAATAGTCAAAGTAGTCTGTCTGCAGCTGCTTGAAGGAGTCCTTGTACATCTGGATGGAGGCCTCCGGGGAAGCGTCGTTGAAGTTGGACAGCTTGGTGGCAATGTAGTAGCTGCTGCGGGGATGGCGGCTCAGGGCAATGCCCGCGGCCTTTTCACTCTGGCCCTGCAGGTAGGCGGGGGAAGTGTCAAAGTAATTGATGCCGTGCGCAATGGCGTAGTCCACCATCTCGTTCACGGCCTCCTGGTCAATGACATCCTTGCCATTGGCATCCTTGATCATGGGCCAGCGCATGCAGCCAAAGCCCAGGGCCGATATCACGTCTCCGTTCTTGGGGTTCTCCCGCATGAGCATCTGCTCGGGACCTTCGGCATTCGTCATGCCCGACGCCGGTCGGGCATCTTTGGGGCCACAGGCGGCAGCCAGGGCGGCTGCTCCGCTTATCTTGATAAAGTCTCTCCGTTTCATACGTGTACCTCCCTTCCGTTAATGGTAATGGCACTGATGGGCCTAACAGGACACAGATATTCGCATTTTCCGCAGCCGATACAGACTTCTTCGGCCACGGCAGGGCGGCGATGTTCTCCCTGCTGGATCATGGCGATGGCGCCGGTGGGGCAGACCTCCGCGCACTTGCCGCAGGGGCTCTTGCCGGTGGCCTCCAGGCAGAGGTTTACATTGACCCCGGCCGTACCAATGTGGAAGTTGGTCTTGGTTTCCTTGGTCACGGGCAGGATGGCGCCGGCGGGGCAGAGCTCGGAGCAGCGGGTGCACTCGGGACGGCAGTAGCCCTTCTCGAAGCTCATCTCCGGCTGCATGAGGCGGTTAAAATCAGAGGAAGGCCGAAGCACATTGTTGGGGCATTCGGCAATGCACAGCTGGCAGCCCGTGCAGCGGCGGTAGAAGTTCCTGGCACCCATGCTTCCGGGAGGCGTGATGGGCGTTTCGCGCTTGGGAGCCTGCTTGGGAAGGATGTCGGCGAAACCGCCGTCCGTCTTCTTGGCCAGCTCCTGTGCGGCGGCCTCCGCGCTCTTAAAGGCAGCGGCGCCCACGGCAATGGCCGTGCCGGTCATAAACGCCCTTCGGCCCTTGTCATTCTGAGCCGAAGGCGAAAAATCTTTCTTCCAGGCGTACTTGTATTTCAGGGCTCCAAACTTGCACTCTTCCAGGCAGTTGAAGCAGTCTACGCAGCGGGAGTAGTCAATATGGGCGCTGTCTTTGGTAATCTCTATGCACTGGGACTTGCAGTGGAGCTCGCAGGCCTTGCAGTGCTTGCACTTTTCCGTGTCAATGACGGGACGGAACATGGCAAAGCGGGAGAAGAAGCTCAGCGTGGTGCCCACGGGGCAGATGGCGTTGCAGTAGGTGCGGCCGTGCTTGCGGGCCAGGAGCACCAGAACCACCAGCGTTACCACCGCAATAATGAGGGAAGAGAGGCTGGTGAGCCAGACTTCTTCATTAGAAAAGGCGTAGCTGCCGGCACGCTCGGCCAGTTTGGCGAAGAGGTTGTTGCACCAGAGATATACCGGCTGCAGGAGGTTCTGGACCATGCGGCCATAGGCGCTATACGGAGCCAGCAACGTTACCACAACCTGTACACCTACAATAAAGCAGATGACAAAAGCGGCCCAGACGCCGTAGCGGAGCCATTTGTTCTCTTTCTTGTACTGGTAAGGTTTCTTGCTCTTGTGGGTGCCCAGCCAGGAAATACCGTCCTGGAAGACGCCCAGCGGGCAGATGACGGAGCAATATACGCGGCCGAAGACCAGCGTAAGCAGCACCAGGGCCACCACTACGCCCACATTCAGGGCCAGGAGAGCAGGGAGAAATTGGACCTTGGCCATCCAGCCCAGGTAGCCATGCAGCGCGCCCGTGAAATCCAGGAAAAGGAGGGTAATCCCTATCCAGAAAACCCAGGCGAGAGCCACTCTAAGTTTCTTAAGCATAATCCTTTATCGTTGATGTGCATCAAAGATAGTAAATAATCTTTTAAATCAGCAAAAGGGTTTAGGTAAAAATTATTATATTTGCACTCACGCAAATCAATAAAGGAAGAAACCTATGTTACCGCAAGCGAAAGAAATCGTGGACGCCATGTCCGTCAAAATGCAGGATACCGTTGATTACCTGGAGGAAGACCTCAAGAATTACCGGGTAGGAAAGGCATCCCCCGCCATCCTCAATCCCGTGATGGTGGACTATTATGGCACGGCCACGCCGCTCAACCAGGTGGCTTCCATTACCACGCCGGATGCCAAGACCATCGCCATCCAGCCCTGGGAGCGCTCCATGATTGCCAAGATTGAAAAAGCCATCCTGGACGCCAACGTGGGCCTGACCCCGTCCAACAATGGAGAAATCATCCGCTGCATGGTCCCGCCGCTCACCGAAGACCGCCGTCGCGAGCTCATTAAAAAGGCCAAGGCCCAGGGTGAAAACACCAAGGTGACCATCCGTAACGCCCGCCGTGACGGTATCGACCTCCTCAAGAAAGCCCAGAAGAACGACGGCCTGAGCGAGGACGGAGAAAAGGAGGGAGAAGACGAACTCCAGAAGGTCACGGATAAGTGGGTAAAGAAGGTAGACGAGCTCATTGCCGCCAAAGAAAAAGACATTCTTACCGTATAAGGCATAAAAAGGCATTAATGCGTAAGGTCGCGATTCAAGGTTATATGGGCTGCTTTCATGAACAGGCAGCCCGTCTTTTTTATGGAGAGCGGCCCGGTCATTCCGGGCAGTCCGACGTGTCCATAGTGGAGTGCGATACCTTTGAGGGTTTGTACAAGGCTATGGAAGAAGGCCGGGCCGATGCGGCCGTCATGGCCATCGAAAACACCGTGTCCGGCGGTCTCCTCCACAACTTCGAACTCCTCCGCCGGCAGGACGTGAAGGTAAAGGGAGAAATCTATATCCGCATCGAGCAGAACCTGATGGCCCTTCCCGGTCAGACCCTCCAGGATATCAAGGAGGTCCGTACCCACTTCATGGCCATCAACCAGACCCGCCCCTGGTTTGAGAAGAACGCTCCCTGGATCAAACTCATCGAGAGCGAAGACACCGCCAAGAGCGCCGGGGAGATTGCCAAAAACGGAGAAAAGGGTGTGGGCGCCGTCGCATCGGCCCTGGCGGCCGAGCTCTACGGGCTCAATATCCTGGCCCCCGGCATCGAAACTTACAAGCAGAATTTTACCCGTTTCCTGATCCTGGACCCCAACTACACCGTGCCCCGGGAGCAGATCAACAAAGCCATCCTTTGTTTCACCCTGCCCCACAAGCCCGGTTCCCTGGCCCAGATCCTTACCATCCTCTCGTTCTACGAGATGAACCTCACCCGTATCCAGTCGCTGCCCATCCCGGGCCGCGAGTGGCAGTACTTCTTTTACGCAGACATCAAGTTTTCCAGTGTGGAGCGTTACCTCCAGGCCCTGTCGGCCGTACGTCCCCTCATTGAAGACTTCCAGATACTAGGAGAATATAAAGCAGCATTATAAAACGAGCTATGATCATCAAACCCGCCAACCGGACCCTGTCGGTCAAAGAGTATTACTTCTCTATCAAGAACAAGGAAATTGCCAAACTCAACGTGGAACGCGCCGCCAAGGGTTTGGAACCTGTGATTAACCTGGGCATCGGCTCCCCGGACGGTTCTCCTTCGGCCGCCGCCGTTGAGGCCCTCTGCGAGACGGCCCACAGGCCGGGCACCCACGGCTACCAGAGCTACGTGGGCATTCCCGAGCTGCGCCAGGCCATGGCCGACTGGTACGCCAAGTGGTATGGTGTGCAGCTGGACCCCGCCACCGAGATTCAGCCCCTGATGGGCTCCAAGGAGGGCATCCTCCTGCTGTCCCTGGCTTTCCTCAATCCCGGAGACAAGGTGCTGGTTCCCAATCCCGGCTATCCCACCTATACCTCTTCTACCCGTATGTGCGAGGCCGAACTCGTAACCTACGACCTGGTGGAGGCCAACGGCTGGTACCCGGACTTCGAGGCCCTGGAAGCCATGGACCTCACGGGCGTCAAGCTCATGTGGGTCAACTACCCCAACATGCCCACCGGCGCTCCCGCCCGCATGGACGTGTATGAGAAGCTGGTAGACTTTGCCCGCCGCCACGGCATCCTGCTGGTCAACGACAATCCCTACGGCTTTGTGCTCAACAAGCCCACTTCCATCTTCTCCGTTCCCGGCGCCCGGGAGTGCTGCCTGGAGATGAATTCCCTGTCCAAGAGCCACAACATGGCCGGCTGGCGTGTGGGCATGATGCTGGGAGACGCCGATACCATCAAGGAACTCCTCAAGGTCAAGACCCAGATGGACTCCGGTATGTTCCGCGGCATCCAGGAAGCGGCCATCGCCGCCCTCTATGCCGATGAGAGCTGGTACACGGAGCTGAACGTGGAATACAAGAAGCGCCAGGCCGTGGCCCGTCGCATCATGGATACCCTGGGCTGCAAATACGACACCGAGGCCGGCGGCCTCTATGTCTGGGCCCGCGTTCCGGAAGGGGAGGCCAAGGACTGGAGCGACCGCATCCTCTACAATGCGGGCGTGTTCCTCACCCCGGGCTTCATCTTCGGCAGCAACGGCGCCCATCACCTCCGCATCTCCCTGTGCGCCAACGTGCCCACCCTGGAGAAGGCCCTGGAAAGAATTCAGAAAGCATTATGAGAACTTTAGGTGTCATCGGCCTGGGCCTCATTGGAGGCTCCATGGCCCTGGATTTAAAGCGCCGCGGGTATGCGCAGACGGTGCTGGGCGTAGAGAACGACCCGGTGAGCGCGCAGGCGGCCCTTACCATCGGCCTGGCCGATGAGGTGGTCCCTTGCGAGACCTGCATCCAGAAGGCCGATGTCATCATCGTAGCCGTTCCGGTGGGAACGGCGGTAAAGATGGTGCCGGAGATCCTGGACCAGATAGGTCCGGAGCAGCTGGTCATTGACGTCTGCTCCACCAAGACCCAGATCTGCCATGTGGTCAAGTACCATCCCAAGAGACAACAGTTTGTGAGCACGCACCCCATGGCCGGTACCGAGTACAGCGGTCCGTGGGCGGCCCAGCCCGGCATCTTTGACGGCCGCGCCTGCATCTTCGCAGACTCCGAGGAATCGTCCCCCAAGGCCGTGAAGGCCATTGAGGAACTGTACGGCGTACTCAACATGCGTCCCATCTATATGAACGCAGAGCAGCACGACGTCCACACAGCTTATGTCTCCCACATCTCCCACGTCACTTCCTTTGCCCTGGCCCTCACCGTCCTGGACAAGGAAAAGGACGAGAAACACATCTTTGACCTGGCGTCCGGCGGTTTTGCCTCCACGGTGCGCCTGGCCAAGTCCAATGCCGCCATGTGGGTCCCCATCCTTACCCAGAACCGGGACAACGTGCTGCAGGTGATGGACACCTACATCCAAAAGATGCAACAGTTCCGCGACGCCGTAGCCACCTACGACGAAGACAAGATCCGGGAACTGATCCAGGAGGCAAACAGAATCAAAAAGATTATCCGCTGATTATGGCACACGAGTTAGATATCATTCCGGGAACCGAGTGGGGATTCTTCACTCTGCCGCGTCCCATGTGCATTGCCGGTCCCTGCAGCGCAGAGACCGAGGAACAGGTGATGGAAACCGCCAAGGGCCTGAACGCTTTTGGCATCCACGTCTTCCGTGCCGGTATTTGGAAGCCGCGTACCCACCCGGGCTCCTTTGAGGGCGTGGGCACCCCCGGCCTCAAGTGGCTCAAGAAGGTGAAGGAGACCTACGGCATGAAGGTATGCACCGAGGTAGCCTCCGAAAAGCACGTGCTGGAATGTATCAAGTACGGTGTGGACGTGATCTGGATTGGCGCCCGCACATCGGCCAACCCCTTCCTCATGCAGGAGATTGCCGATGCCCTGGAAGGCACGGACATCCCCGTGCTGGTGAAAAACCCCGTGAACCCGGACCTGGACCTCTGGATCGGCGCCCTGGAGCGCCTGAACCGTGCCGGCCTCAGGAAGCTGGGCGTGATTCACCGCGGCTTCTCCACATCGGCCCCCATCCCTTACCGCAACGATCCGGGCTGGAAGATTGCCATCGAGCTCCGTACCCGCTACCCGCAGCTGGCCTTCTTTGCCGACCCGTCCCACATGGCCGGTGACCGCCAGTACCTGCTGGAACTGTCCCAGCGGGCCATGGACCTAGGCCTGGACGGCCTCATGGTGGAAAGCCACTGCGACCCTTCCTGCGCCTGGTCCGATGCCAAGCAGCAGCTTACCCCGCGTGACCTGCAGACCCTTCTGGAGAGCCTGGTCATCCGCGACAATACCTCCGAGAACGAGGCCTACAAGGAGGGCATCGACGCCCTCCGCACCCGCATCGACGTCCTGGACGAGAACCTCATCAAGCTCCTGGCAGACCGCTGCAAAGTGAGCGGCCAGATTGGCCAGTACAAGAAAGACCACAACGTGGCCATTCTCCAGGCAGGCCGATGGGAGCAGGTGCTGTCCGACATGATAGAAAAAGGAAAGGCGCTGGGCCTCTCCGAAGAGTGCGTCAGCGCCATTATGAATGCCATCCACGACGAGTCTGTACGGGTACAGAACCGTGTGCTGGAAGGTTAGTCTTTCGGTGTTCCCATCCGCTCCAGGAGAAACTCTGTGAAAGCGCTCTCCTCTTCCGGGGTCAGGAAAGTGGCCTGCACCGGAACATAGAACAGGCGCTGTTTCACCTTATCATTGACCTTTCTGACGTCCCGCATACGCTGGGCGTCTTTTTCTGTGGTCATGAGGCAGGCGGTTGGGTTCTCTTTGATGGCCGAAGCCAGTTTCTTCATGTCTCCCACGGTATACCGGTGGTGGTCGCTGAACTCCATCCGCTTAACAATCTTATAGGTATCGGACAGGTGGCTGCGGAGCGGGGCGTCGTTGGCAATGCCGGTAATCAGCACCAGGCGCTGGGAATAGATGTAGTGGGCATCGGCCTCCGGGAACACGGGCTCAGGACTGGTGTAGCTGACGGTGGTGAAGAACAGCGGCTGCTCCGGTCTCAGGGGAAGCTGCTTTCTCCACTGCTCCTTCTCCCAGTCGTCCAGGTAGGGCGGGCACTTGGTGAGGATCACGGCATCGGCCTTCTTGAGGCGGGAGGGAAGGTCCCTCAGGCGGCCCCAGGGCAGGAGGTGGTCCTTGTTCACCGGGCGGTTGTAGTCTACCAGCACAATGCTCAGTGTGGCGGCCAGCTTCCGGTATTGGAAGGCGTCGTCCAGCACGATGATCTGGGCCGGAGCCTCTCCTTCGCGCAGTTTCTTGCATCCCCGGACCCGGTTTTTGTCCACGGCCACGGTGACCGTAGGGAACTTGTGGGCCATCTGGGCGGGCTCGTCTCCATACAGGAGGGCCGATCCGTCACGGGGAACCAGCTGGAATCCTTTGCTACGCCGCTTGTATCCGCGGGAAAGGACGGCAATGTTGCGGTAGGCCCAGTTGTCGCTGGCCAGCAGTTGCCGCAGAATCATTTCCGTATGAGGCGTCTTTCCGGTGCCGCCTACCGTGATGTTGCCAACACAGACGGTGGGGACATCGGCCTGACAGACCTTCTTGATCTTTTTGTCGTAAGCGAAGTGGCGCAGGGCCAGGATGAGCCGGTACAGCATTACATCGAGAGCACGTTGAGGACGGAGATAAGCTCCTGGTTAATGGGTTTGTCGGTCTTGATGGCACGGGAGATGGGCACGTACACAATCTCGTCGTTCTTGATACCGATCATGATATTGCGCTGGCCTTCCTGCAGGGCCTCGATGGCCGCATAACCCAGGCGGGAAGCCAGGATGCGGTCGTAGGCGCTGGGGGTGCCGCCGCGCTGCAGGTGACCCAGGATGGTCACGTGGGAATCCAGTTCGGGATA
This sequence comes from uncultured Bacteroidales bacterium, assembly GCA_947167855.1. Classification (GTDB taxonomy): domain Bacteria; phylum Bacteroidota; class Bacteroidia; order Bacteroidales; family UBA932; genus Cryptobacteroides. Next base: position 2,062 of record CAMVJR010000018.1, on the reverse strand, counting down.
TTCTTTCTTGACACGCTCGGCGTAGTACATGGCGCCGCCGTGGCCGTCTTTCTGGGATTCGCTCACCAGCACAATGGCGCTGTTCTTGCTCTTGCGTTTGCCACGCTCGATGAACTCGGCCAGCTGGTCCACGTCCGTCTTGCCTTCGGGGATGATGGCGGCCTCTGCGCCGGAAGCGATGGCGCTGTTCTGGGCCAGGAAACCGGCGTCACGGCCCATCACCTCCACAAAGAAGATGCGGTCGTGGCTGTTGGCGGTGTCGCGGATCTTGTCCACGCATTCCACAATGGTATTGAGGGCGCTGTCGTAGCCAATGGTGGAGTCCGTTCCGTAGAGGTCGTTATCAATGGTACCGGGCAGGCCGATGATGGGAATGTCATACTCCCGGGCAAAGAGCTGGGCGCCGGTAAGGGAGCCGTTGCCGCCAATCACGATGAGGGCATCGATCTTGGCCGAAACCATGTTCTCGTAGGCCTTCTTTCGGCCTTCTTCCGTCATGAACTCCTTGCAACGGGCGGTTTTGAGGATGGTGCCGCCGCGCTGGATGGTGTTGGACACGCTGGAAGAGGTGAACTTGACGAACTCTTTATCAATCAGTCCCTGGTAGCCTCTCATGACACCGATCACGTTGATGTCATAGAAACGGGCTGTGCGGGTAACGGCACGGATGGCTGCATTCATTCCCGGGGCGTCTCCTCCGGAAGTAAGAATACCGATGGTCTTTATCTGTCTCTCCATATATACTAACGATTTATCCTGCAAAGATACAAAATCCTTCGTATCTTTGCACCGTGAAAATTGGAAACATAGACTTAGGGGAGCGTCCGGTTACCCTGGCGCCCATGGAAGACGTCACCGACGCCAGCTTCCGCATCCTTTGCCGGGAAGCCGGCGCTGCCATGGTTACTACCGAGTTCGTGAGCTCGGACGGCCTGGTGCGGGATGTTTCCAAGACCATTGCCAAAATGCATACGCTGGAGGAAGAAGCTCCGGTGGCCGTGCAAATCTACGGCAGCCAGCCGGACGCCATGGTAGATGCTGCCAAGATGGCCGATAGGGCTGCAGAGCTGGCCGGAGGCCACGGGGCCGATATCATCGACATCAACTTCGGCTGTCCGGTGAGCAAGATTGCGGGCCGCGGCGCCGGCAGCGGCATGATGCGGGAGCCCGACAAACTGGTAGCCATCACCGAGGGCATCGTCAGGGCCGTGAGCAAGCCCGTCACCGTCAAGACCCGCCTGGGCTGGGACGACAACTCCAAGATCATCGTAGAACTGGCCGAAAGGCTGCAGGACGTGGGCATATCGGCCCTTACCATCCATGGCCGCACGCGCTGCCAGATGTATAAGGGGGAAGCCGACTGGACCCTCATTGGCGAGGTCAAGAACAATCCCCGGATGCATATACCTATTATAGGTAACGGCGATATCAATTCGGCCCAGAAAGCGAAAGACGCCTTTGACAAATATGGCGTAGACGGAATCATGGTGGGCCGTGCTTCCTTCGGCCATCCCTGGATCTTTACGGAAATCCGCCACCTGCTGGACACCGGCGAGGAGCTGCCGCCCATGAGCGTAAAAGATCGCGTGGCCCTGGCCAAACGCCACTTCCAGCTGTCCCTGGACCTCAAGGGCCCCGTGACCGGCGTGTACGAGATGCGCCGCCACCTGAGCTGCTACTTCAAAGGGCTCCGGGACTTCAAAGACACCCGCATCAAGCTGGTCACCTCCAAAGACCCGGAAGAAATCTTTACTACCTTAGACTACGTAGCAGACCGCTGGGGCGCCGAAACCCCTGAAGTAGAAGGCGTGTACGGCATATAATATTTGGTAATTTCACTAAAAATTCCTACCTTTGCGGTCCCTCTGAATGTAGGGGGATCGCAACTTTTATGTTAAACCATTAATAATCAAGACAGTGGACACACTTAGCTACAAGACAGTTTCCCTGAACAAGGCAACTGTGAACAAGGAGTGGATCCTCATTGATGCAACCGATCTCGTGCTCGGTCGCCTGGCTTCCCGCGTGGCCCTCGTGCTCCGTGGCAAGAACAAGCCCGGCT
>CAMVJR010000017.1 GCA_947167855.1 uncultured Bacteroidales bacterium | reverse complement strand
GACATTGACCAGCAGCAGAGGGAGTACTACCTCAACAACCAGCTCCGCACCATCCAGGAAGAGCTGGGCATGGACGAGGGAGAAGAATTTGAAAAGATGCGCAAGAGGGCCGATGAAAAGAAATGGTCCAAGGAAGTCCGCGCCATCTTTGACAAGGAGATGGCCCGCCTGGAGAAGTACAACCCCACCTCGCCGGACTACAGCATCCAGTTTGCCTACATCCAGTTCATGCTGGACCTCCCCTGGGGAGAAATGTCAGACGACAACCTGGACCTGGCCCACGCCCAGGAGGAGCTGGACCAGGACCACTTTGGCCTGGACCAGGTGAAGGACCGTATCATCGAGTACCTGGCCGTCCTCAAGCTCAAGGGCAACATGAAGTCGCCCATCCTGTGCCTGTGGGGCCCTCCCGGAGTAGGTAAGACCTCCCTGGGCAAATCCATCGCCAAGGCCCTGGGCCGCAAATACATCCGCATCTCGCTGGGCGGCATGCACGACGAGGCCGAAATCCGCGGCCACCGCAAAACCTACGTGGGAGCCCTTCCCGGCCGTATCCTGAGCGGCATCCAGCGCGCCGGCACCTCCAATCCGGTGATCGTCCTGGACGAGATTGACAAACTGGCATCGGACTTCAAGGGAGACCCTTCCAGCGCCCTGCTGGAAGCCCTGGACCCGGAGCAGAACAACACCTTCCACGACAACTACCTGGACATTGACTACGACCTGTCCAACGTTCTGTTCATCACCACCGCCAACGGCATCGGTTCCATCCAGCCGGCCCTCAAGGACCGTATGGAGATGATCAACGTCTCCGGCTACCTGGCCGAAGAAAAGCTCCAGATTGCCCACCAGTACCTGGTTCCCAAGCAGCTCATGGAGCATGGCTTAAGGGCCGATGAACTCTCCATCTCGGACGAGGCCCTCAAGGAGATTGTGGACCAGTACACCCACGAGAGCGGCGTCCGCGGCCTGGAGAAGCAGATTGCCAAGATTGCCCGCGTCACCGCCAAGAAGATGGCCATGGAGCAGGAATTCCCCCGCGTGATCGGCCCGGAACACCTGCGCGAATACCTGGGCCTGCCCACCGCCTTCCACGACGACGTGGCCGGCAACGAGGGTACCGGCGTGGTCACCGGCCTGGCCTGGACGGAGATGGGCGGAGAAGTCCTCTTTGTGGAAAGCCAGGTGTCGTCCGGCAAGGGCAACCTGTCCATGACGGGCAACCTGGGAGACGTGATGAAGGAAAGCGCCCAGATTGCCTGGCAGTACATCAAGGCCCATCCGGAACTGGCCGGCACTACCACCGAGGAGTTCATGCAGAAGGACATCCACCTGCACGTACCGGAAGGCGCCACGCCCAAGGACGGTCCTTCGGCCGGCATCACCATGGTGAGCTCCATGGTGAGCGCCCTGCGCGGACAGGCTCCCAAGAAGGGCATCGCCATGACCGGTGAGATGACCCTCCGCGGCCGCGTGCTGCCGGTGGGCGGCATCAAGGAGAAAATCCTGGCCGCCAAACGAGCCGGCGTCCACACCATCGTGATTTCGGAAGAAAACCGAAAAGATGTAGAGGATATCAAGGAAATTTACATAAAAGGTCTTATCTTTGTCTATGTGAAGAACATCGCCGATGTCATCGACTTCATCTTTTAGATGCCCGGTCGGTGCCGGGCATGACGGTAATCATGGACGTTAAGATAGAACAAAGTTGGAAAAGCGCACTCTCTAGCGAATTCGAGAAACCGTATTTCGCAGAGCTGGTGCGCTTTCTGCATCAGGAAAAGGCCGCCGGAAAGGTGATCTACCCGCCCGGAAGCCAGATTTTCCACGCTTTTGACCTTACGCCCGTAGACCAGGTCAAGGTGGTGATCCTGGGCCAGGATCCCTACCACGGCCCCGGACAGGCCATGGGCCTTTCCTTCTCCGTTCCGGACGGCATCCTGGCACCTCCCTCCCTCAAGAACATCTTCAAGGAGATCGAGAGCGACCTGGGCATCCGCATGAGCGGGGCCACCAACCTGGAGCCCTGGGCCCGGCAGGGCGTGCTGCTCCTCAACAGCGTCCTTACCGTCCTGGCTGGCGCACCCACTTCCCACAGCCACATCGGCTGGCAGGAATTCACGGATGCCGTGATCCGCTATCTTTCGGCCGAAAGGAGCGGCCTGGTGTTCCTGCTGTGGGGGCGGTATGCGCAGGAAAAATCGGCCCTCATTGATACCTCGCGGCACCATGTGCTGCTGGCGGCCCATCCTTCTCCGCTGGCCCGGGGAGCCTTCTTCGGATGCCGGCATTTTTCCAAGACCAATCAAATTCTTCAATCCGAGGGCCTGAAGCCCATAGACTGGCAGTTATGAAACACGTTGCACTTTTTCCCGGCTCGTTCGATCCGTTTACGGCCGGCCATCTGAATATCCTGAGACGCGCCCTCACCATGTTTGACGAGGTGGTGGTGGCCGTAGGTATCAACCAGGACAAACCGGGCTTTTTCTCCATGGAAAAGCGCATGGATATTATCCGGCAGGCCACCCAGGGGATGGAAGGCGTATCCGTGATCCAGTACGAAAGTCTCACCGTAGACGCCTGCCGCCAGATGGGCATCCGTCACATCGTGAGGGGCGTGCGCAACATGATTGACTTTGAGACCGAGCGTTCCATAGCCGATGCCAACCGCCGCCTGGCCCCCGAGATTGAGACCATCATCATCCCTACCGCCCAGGAGTTTGCGCACATCAGCTCTTCGGCTGTGCGGGATATCCTGCGCCACGGCGGAGACCTCTCCACCTTTATTCCGGAGGGCGTAGTGTTATGAGAAGGCTGCTGCTGAGCCTTTCGGCCCTGTTCCTAGGCCTATCGGCCCTTGCCCAACAGCCCTATCCGGAGCTGGGGGCCAAGCTGGACCAGTATTTCATTGCCCTGGCCGGAGAACCGGTGAGCGTGCAGAACGAAGAATGCGATTTCCTCATTGAAACCTGCCAGGACTCCCTGGTACGGCAATATACGGCCCTCAAGATCTACGACCACTATCTCAAGTCCAAGATCATGGGAGACGATGCCGTGGCCGTGCACGTGGCCCGCAAGTGGTTCCTCTCCGGAGCCGTCAAAATGAAAACGGACGAGGACCTCATCCACGCACAGGTTTACGTAAAGTTCAATGAGGCTTCCCTCATCGGCTGCCCGGCACCGGCCATTACGCTCTTTGCCCCGGACAGCACCAAGCTGCGCATTCCGGCCAAGGACACGTATTCCGTGCTCTATTTCTACGACACCGGCTGCGCCACCTGCAAGCGGGAAACGCCCAAGCTGCAGAAGCTGATCGCCTCCGGGAAGTATCCCGTTACGGTTTATGCCATCTATGTGGGGGCATCGGCCCAGGAATGGGATGCCTACCGGGAAAAACTTGAAGGCGCCATCCATCTCTGGGATCCCGCCATCAGCTCGGACTGGCAGATGCTCTACGGCGTCCTGCAGACGCCCAAGCTGTTCCTGGTGAATGGCAGCGGCGTCATCGTGGGCCGCGGGCTGGACACATCGGCTCTGGAAATCCTGCTCAACCGGGAATTCTCCCAGGAGGACTACGTCTATGGGGAGGAAGGAGAGATGGAGCGCCTGAAGCAGCTCTTCTCGGCCTATGGAGATACCCTCAAGGTGTCCGACGTGATGTCGGTGGCCGATTATATGGCCCAGAGAACCTTTGGAGAGGGAGACATCAATGCCTACAAGCAGACCTTCGGGGACCTGCTGTACTACCTCTTCTCCCAGCGCACAGAAGTATACCGGGACGCCAGTGTCCCCTTTATCCAGAAGTACATAGAGCAGCCGGAGATTTGGAATACGGAGGCCGATAAGGCCCAGATTACCTCCCTGGGAGAGCTGATGGTCACCCTGGCCAACCGCACGCCGGTGGGTTCCGAGGTCCCCGACCTGACCGTGGACGGGGTCCTGAGGCGCAAGCCCGGCCTGTTCCGGAGCGGGCACAAGGAGGGCAAGTTCAAGCTGCGCAAGCTCAAGGGCAATCCCACCTACCTGGTGTTCTATACCCCCAGCTGTTCGGCCTGCAAGAAACTTCTGGGTGCCGTAGACGACATTGTGATGGAGAACCGGAAGGCCAAGGTGCTGCTCATTGACATGGATGCCCTGTACAGCGACAAGCCCGAAATGGCCAACCAGCTCCTGGACAATTTTGACCTGTCCGTGCTGCCGTTTGTCCTGCAACTGGACCGCAAAGGCATTGTCCAGCACCGCTATGTACAACTCTTGAAATAATTCGTTATCTTTGTGGCCGTCATGCCCCGCAAGAAAAAGAGCATACCCGGCGTAGACCCCGCCTATCTGGAGAAGCAGAAAGAAATGCTCCTCCGGAAAAACCGTTACATGCTCTATTTCAACGACAGTGAGCTGGCCGCCATTGACGAGTACTGTTCCCGTTTCAAGGTTCACGCCAAGGCCACGCTCTTCCGCGAGGCCATCATGAGCAAAGTCCTCTCCGAACTGGAGGAGAACCACCCTACCCTATTTTAATATGAAGAGCAGATTGGCCCTTATCCTTCTGGTCCTGCTGCTGGCCGCTCCGGCGTTTGCCCAGCCCAAGGTACCGGAATCCATTGTATTTGCCGGTGAGACCTACCGCTTTGACCGGCCGGACCTGTACGAGCGCATGGACCGGGAGCTCATCGCTTTCACCTATGCCCACACCAATTCCGTGCTCATGCTCAAGCGCGCCAACCGCATGTTCTCCCAGGTGGTTCCCATCCTCCGGAAGAACGGCGTGCCGGAAGACCTGAAGTACCTGATGGCCATCGAGTGCAACCTGGATCCCAAGTCCGTGAGCGTGGCGGGAGCCCGGGGGCCGTGGCAGTTCATGAAGGCATCGGCCCGGGAATATGGGCTGGAAGTGAATGACGAAGTAGACGAGCGTTTCCACATCCGGAAGGCTACCGAAGCCGCCTGCAAGTACCTCAAGGCGGCCTACGCCAAGTACGGAGACTGGTTAACCGTGGCCGCCAGCTACAACGCCGGCCAGGGAGGTATCTCCCAGCGCATATCTGTCCAGAAACAGAAAAAGGCCCAGGACCTGCAGCTCCCCGACGAGACTTCCCGCTACATCTTCCGTCTCCTGACGGCCAAATATTTCTTTGAGCATCCGGAAGAGTTTGGTTTTCACGTAGAGCCCCAGGAGTGCTATCCCTATGTTCAGCCTAAGGAAACCGTTTCCGTGAGCGGTCCCATCCTGGACCTGGCAGACTTTGCCAAAGACCACGGAACCACTTATTTCCTCCTGAAAGAAGCCAATCTCTGGCTCCGGGCCGACAAACTCACCAACAAGTCCGGCAAAACCTACAAGATAGCTATTCCCTAAACAACCATCCTCCGGAAAATTATTTTTTGTGCAGTTGCCCAAAAAACCAATTTTCCTCCGGATTCACCTATTATTTTTCGGGACGATGTCCATTCCACCATCCTCCGAAAAACCAATTTTCCTCCGGATTCACCTCTAATATTTCCGAGTGGTGCCTCTAAAGAGGGCTGCTGCCAGCAGCAGGAGGAAGAGGAAGACGGAGGCGCGGCCCACCATGTCTCCGGAGCGGACAAAGAAGGTTTGTTCCGTGGAGAGACCCACGCGGCCTTCCAGGAGGGCGGGCTCCCACCAGGCGGTGCGGTCCACGATGGTCCCGTCCGGGCTGATGAAGGCCGATATGCCCGTATTGGCGCAGCGGGCCACCCAGCGGCGGGTTTCGATGGCACGCAGGCGGCTGTAATTGAGATGCTGCCGGTAGCCGGGGGTGTTGCCCCACCAGGCGTCGTTGGTGATGACCGCCAGCAGCTGGGCTCCCCTGCGTACATACCCCGTGCAGAATTCTCCGTAAACGGATTCATAGCAGATGGCCGTGCCGATGGGCACGTTCCCGGCCTTGAGGCAGGTCACATACGGCTGCCCTACGTCCTTGGCCATCAGGTTGCCGCCCAGGAGGTTCTCCAGCGGGATAAACACCTTGGGATAGGGCGTGAGTTCCGTGCCCACCACCAGCTTGGACTTGTGATACAGCTGATATACGCCCGCCGTATCGGTAAGGATGGCCGAATTGTGCGTCAGGGCCCACAGGTGACGGCCATCGGCCTCTTCTCCAAAGTCATAGGCGCAGGGATGCGGCCGGGAATAGGAGAAGACGCGCTCTATGGTGGAGGCGCCATACAGGAGGGTAGCCTGCGGATGGGTCTTCAGGAACCGCTGGAAGCGGAGGAAGGTCTCGTGCTGCAGGACCTGGTCCGTGAGCACGCGGGAGGTAAAGGTCTCCGGCGCCAGCACCAGGGTGGGCTCGTGGGAGGACCAATCGGCCTGCTCCAATAAAGACAGATAGCGCTTGTCCTGCTCTTCGCGGGACAGCGACTGGAATTTCTCGTAAGGGTCATAGTTGGGCTGGCCGATGACTACCTTCAGGGTAGGCTCGGAGAGCTTCGGCTTTTCAAAGGCAGACCAGACCATGGGCCCGAAAACCGCCAGCAGCGCTCCTCCAACGGCAGCCACGCGGGCCTTGCCATTCCAGCGTGCCACGCGCCCGTCCGACAGGGCCACCATAAGGCCGAAGATACTGAGGTTGCTCACCCAGACCCACAGCGAACCGCCCAGGGTGCCCAGGACGGAATACCACTGGATGAGGCTGGTGGTATCGGCAAAGGCATTGCCCAGCACCAGCCAGGGCCAGGAGATTTCTGCCACCGTGAGATAATACCGCTCCCAGGCTATCCAGGCGGCGGCCAGGAACAGGTAGGGCAGCATACCCCGGGTGCGGCGTTTGACCCAGCGGAAGGCACCAAAGACCACGCTCATCTGCAGGGCGTTGGCCAGGATGGCAAAGACGGCGCCCCCAACCGTAGCACCCCCAACCCACCAGGTGGTTGCGGCGTTCCAGAGCACAAAGGCCCCGTAATGCCACCACCAGAAATGCTTCACCTTGTACTCCGTGGCCAGCCGCTCCATAATGAGGAGGGGAACCAGGCCGATGAGGGCCAGCCAGCCCATGTGCGGAACCAGCCAGGGAAGGCTCATCAGAAGTGTGAAGGCCAGTGTGAGGGCTGCGAATATGAGGGGACGTCTGTTCATTTTTACAAATTTACGGATTTTTTCGTAACTTCGCAGAGATATATAGAATAGGAAGCATGACTGATAAAAAGAAAGTGCAGAAAGTGGCCAAGGACACCCGCTGGATCTGGAAGAACCTCCTGCTGGGCGTGGCTTTTGTGTTTGTTCTAGGCTTTCTGGCCGCCTGGTGCCTGGGTGTGATTACCCGCCACGGAAAAGTGGTCACCACGCCGGACTTTGCCAACCTCACCGTTCCGCAGGCCCAGGAACTGGCTTCCCGTTCGCATGTGAGCGTGAAGGTGGTGGACTCCGTGTTTGTGCGGCGTCTGGCCGGCGGCGTGGTATACCGTCAGCAGCCCAAGGCCGGAGCCACGGTCAAGAAAGGCCGCAGCATCTTCCTTACCATTAACTCGGTAGTCCCCCGCAAGGTGGTCATGCCCAACCTCTTTGGTTATTCCGTCACGGAAGCCCGCTCGGAGCTCCGCAACCGCGGTCTCAACCTGGGCCGGCTCAATTATATCAAGGACATCGCCACCAACAACGTCCTGGGCCAGAGCTGCGAAGGACTGGAAGTGGCCGCCGGAGACCTGGTGGTCAGCGGCTCCGTCATTGACCTCATCGTGGGCGTGGGAGACCAGGACAACCAGACCACCGTTCCCAAGCTCACCGGCATGAAGTACGTCAATGCCGTGGATGCCATCCAGGAACGTTTCCTCAATGTGGGCAAAATCACGTTCGATCCCGATATCAAAACCTACGCAGACTCCATGAACGCCGTGGTGTACAAGCAGGACCCGGCCGGTGCCGGCCGCTCCCTGGGAGCCAACGTGAACTTCGCCCTCACCCTGGATCTGACCAAACTCCCAGCTAACAAGTAATGTCGGAAGACCTTCTCACCAACGTTGAATCAAAGGATCCAGTCGCTCTTCAGAGCGACCGGCCGGAGGCCGCGGGGGATAATAGGGGGCAGAGCCCCCTCAAACAAAAAGAAGGAGCGGGGGCCTGCAGCGATAGCGACGAAATGTTTGAGCATTTCCGGATGGTTGTTGACAAAGGTCAGGAACCGGTCCGGATAGATAAGTATATAGCCGATCATCAGGAAGACACTTCCCGAAACCGGGTACAGCAGGCCATCAAGCTGGGCTATGTGCTGGTAAACGACAAGGTGGTCAAGGCCAACTATATTGTCCGGCCTTTGGACGTGGTCAAGTTCGTAATGCCTTACGAGCGCCGCGGCACCGAGATCCTTCCGGAAAACATCCCCCTGGACATTGTCTACGAAGACGATGACGTACTGGTGGTGAACAAGCCCGCCGGCATGGTGGTACACCCCGGTCACGGAAACTACAACGGAACGCTGGTCAATGCCCTGGCCTACTACCTCCACCTCTCCCCCGACGTGGAAGACGAGCGCATGGGCGTGCTGGTGCACCGCATCGACAAAGACACCAGCGGCCTGCTGGTGATAGCCAAGAACCCCGCGGCCCAGCTCAACCTGGCCGACCAATTCTTCGTCCATTCCATCGACCGCATCTACACGGCGGTGGTCTGGGGCAACATCACGGAGGACGAAGGCACCATCCAGGGCACCATCGGCCGGGATCCCAACGACCGCCTGCGTTTCCGCGTCTACGACGACCCCGACAAGGGCAAATGGGCCGTGACGCACTGGCGCGTGCTGGAGCGATTGGGTTTCATTACCGTAGTGGAATGCCGCCTGGAGACGGGCCGGACGCACCAGATCCGCGTGCACATGTCCTCCATCGGCCATCCCCTCTTTAACGACGAAAGGTACGGCGGTTCCGAAATCCGCCAGGGCACCATCTACGCCAAATACAAACAGTTTATCCAGAACTGCTTTGCCCTCTGCCCCCGGCAGGCTCTCCATGCCCGCACCCTGGGCTTCACCCATCCAAAAACAGGAGAGAGACTTCATTTCGAAGTCCCTCTCCCGGAAGATATGTCCGCCCTCATTGAAAAGTGGCGGAATTACATTCAAAGTAATTAGTCAATCCGGTCAAAACCGGTGTAAGGACGCAGGCAGGCGGGTATCTCAATGTATCCGTCTTTCTGGTTGTCCTCCAGCAGGGCGGCCACTACGCGGGGCAGGGCCAGGGAGCTGCCGTTGAGCGTGTGGGCCAGCTGCATCTTGCCATCCTCGTCCTTGTAGCGGCACTTGAGGCGGTTGGCCTGGTAGCTCTCGAAGTTGGACACAGAGGAAATCTCCAGCCAACGGCCCTGAGCGGCGCTCCAGAGCTCGAAGTCATAGGTGATGGCCGATGTGAAGCTCATGTCACCGCCGCAGAGGCGAAGGATACGGTACTTCAAACCCAGCTCGTTCACCAGGCTTTCTACGTGGGCCACCATCTCGTCCAAGGCGGCGTAGCTGTTCTCGGGCTTCTCTACCCGCACGATTTCCACCTTGTCAAACTGGTGCAGACGGTTGAGACCGCGCACGTCCTTGCCATAGGAACCGGCTTCGCGGCGGAAGCAGGGCGTATAGGCGGTAAGCTTCTGGGGGAACTGGTCAGCGCCCAGGATCACGTCACGGAAAATGTTGGTGACGGGGACCTCGGCGGTGGGAACCATATAGAAATCGTCCAGGTTGGCGTGGTACATCTGACCTTCCTTGTCGGGCAGCTGACCGGTGCCGAAACCGGAGGCGGCGTTCACCATCACAGGAGGCTCCACCTCTTTGTAACCGGCGGCGGTGTTGCGGTCCAGGAAGTAGTTGATGAGGGCGCGCTGCAGTTTGGCACCCTTGCCCTTATACACGGGGAAACCGGCGCCGGTGATCTTCACACCCAGGTCGAAGTCGATGATGTCGTACTTCTTGGCCAGTTCCCAGTGCGGGAGGGCATTCTCGGGGAGGTTCACCTCGGGACCGCCCATCTTCACCACCAGGTTGTCCTCGGCTCCCTTTCCTTCGGGAACCAGGTCACAGGGGATGTTGGGCAGCAGGACCAGCTGGTTCTGCAGCTGCTCGATGGTCTCATCGGCCTCCTTGAGAAGGGCGCCGGAGCGCTCCTTCAGGTTGGCGACCTCTGCCTTGGCGGCTTCGGCCTCGGCCTTCTTGCCTTCCTTCATCAGCTGGCCGATGGCGGCGGCAGCCTTTTTCTGCTCTGCCAGCAGGGCGTCGCTCTCGGTCTGCAGGGCCTTGCGCTTGTCGTCCAGGGCAATTACATTCTCGACGATTTCCTTCGCGTCGAAGTTTTTAACAGCAAGTCTCCGGATTACAAAATCCGGAGACTCGCGCAAAAGTTTTAATGTCAACATTTCTTAGTTCTCAAAAGGAAGAACGGAAACATAAGACTTGTCTTCACGCTTGCGGGTGAACTTCACGGTGCCGTCTACGAGAGCGTAGAGGGTGTGATCCTTACCCATACCCACGTTGAGACCAGGGTTGTGAACAGTACCGCGCTGACGCACGATGATGTTGCCGGCCTTTACGACTTCCTCGCCGAACTTCTTGATACCAAGACGTTTGGAATGCGACTCACGACCGTTCTTAGAACTGGATTGACCTTTCTTGTGTGCCATAATCTTTCAGTCTTTAAAAAGTTAAGCGATAGCGTCGATGTGGATCTTGGTGAGCTTCTGGCGATGGCCATTCAGCGTCTGGAAACCCTTACGACGAATTTTCTTGAATACGAGCACTTTCTTGGCTTTGGCGTCATCGTCTACGACGGTGGCCTGAACCTTGGCACCCTTTACATAGGGAGTTCCGACCTTTACTTTGCCCTCATTGTCTACGAGGAGCACCTTGTCGAACTCCACGGATTCTCCGTTCTTGGCGGTGAGGCGGTTCACGAAGATATCCATGCCAGCTTCTACTTTAAACTGCTGACTTGCAATGTCTACGATTGCGTACATTTGTTAAAAACTTGTTAAAAAGTTTTGGACCGTAAGCGTCTGCCCTCGCGGCAGATCTTGTAGGGCTCAGCGGCCATCTCAAAATTTGGGACTGCAAAGATACGGATTTTTCCTTGAAAACCAAATTTTTCCCTCAAAATTACGTACCTTTGCTCTGCTATGGAGAAGGAACGCATCATACTGGGAATAGACCCCGGCACGCAGTTGCTGGGCTTTGGGATTATCCGCGTGGAGGGCAAGAAAGCCCAGTACGTGGACATGGGTGTGCTGGACCTCCGCAAAGAAAAGGACGCGTACGTAAAGCTCAAGGCCATCTATGAATGCATCTCCGAGGTATGCAAGAGCTATCACCCCACGGAGCTGGCCATCGAAAGTCCCTTCTATGGCAAGAATGCGCAGGTGGTCCTCAAACTGGGACGCGCACAGGGCGCCGCCATGATTGCAGCTCTGGAATACGGGGTGGAGTCCGTAACGGAATACGCTCCCCGCAAGGCCAAGGAAGCCATTGTGGGCAACGGTGCCGCCTCCAAGGAACAGGTGCAGCTGATGCTGGAAAAGACCATGCAGGTCAAGCTGGAAAGCCGCCATCTGGACGCCACGGACGCCCTGGCCATAGCCCTCTGCCATTTCTACGAAACGTCCTCGCCGCTGCGGGCCGCCAAAGGCAAGGGCGGATGGGAACAATTCATTAAAGACCACCCGGACAGAATTTCTTAAAATATTTTTTAAACTTTTCCCCATCACGTGTGTCTAAAAGTGTGTTTGTGAGAAAAAGTTTATGGTTAAGAAAATGCTGTTGGCCCTGGCGGGCCTCTTGATGGCCCTCTCCTTGAGTGCTCAGAATCACAAGATTACCCTTCAATTGCAGGATGCATCCACCGGTGAAGCCGTAGGTTTTGCCACGGTTTCCGTTACCCCGGCCAAGGGACAGGCCAAGTACACCCTGTCCGGCAGCGACGGTAAAGCCACCATCGAAAAGGTGCGCGCCGGTCAGTACACCCTCAAGGCCGAGCTCCTGGGCTACAAGCCCTACGAGAAAGTCCTGGACCTGAAGGCCGATGCCAACCTGGGTATCATCAAGCTGGAATTGGACCAGGAAGTCCTGGACGCCGCTTCCGTGAGCGCCGTGGGCAACCCCATCATCATCAAGAAAGATACGGTGGAATACAACGCCTCCTCCTTCAAGATCTCGGACGACAACATGCTCGTAGACCTCCTGAAGAAGCTCCCGGGCATTGAAGTGGCCGAAGACGGCAGCATTACCTCCAACGGAGAAACCATCAAGAAGATCACCATCGACGGCAAGACCTTCTTCCTGGACGACCCTCAGATGGCTTCCAGCAACCTCCCCGCCAAGCTGGTGGAGAAGGTGAAAGTGATCAAGAAGAAGAGTGAGCAGGCCGAATTTACCGGCATCGACGACGGCAACGACGAAACCATCATCGACCTCACCGTGCAGAAGAGCATGATGAACGGCGTGTTCGGTAACCTCACCGCCGGCGCCGGTCACGATGTCCCTTCGGCCAACAATTCCCTCAACGACTGGCGCTGGTCCGGAAACGGCATGGTGGGCCGCTTTGCCAGCGACTCCCAGATCAGCGTGATCGCCAACGGTAACAACGGTGCCGGCGGCGTTGGATTCGGCAACTTCTCCGGCAACATGATGGGCGCCATGATGGGCGGCATGATGGGCCGTGGCGGTATGGGCGGCGGCTTCGGCGGCGGCAGCGGCATCACCACCTCCTGGATGGGCGGTGTCAACGCCTCCCTGGACCTGCTGGACAAAAAGATGGAGTTTGCCTCCAACTATACTTACAACGGTACCAACGTCAACTCCCTGCAGGACTCCTACAAGGAAACCTACCAGGCCGACGGTTCCAGCCTCATCGCCGAAACCACCTCCAGCAGCCTGCAGAGCACCTACGGCCATCGCGTAGGCCTCAGAATCGACCATAAGTTCTCCGACAACACCTCCCTCATGATCCAGCCCCAGTTCAGCTTTGGTGGCGGCAACTCCCTGCAGCAGTCCGTTTTCCAGAACTGGAAAAACGAAATGATGGACGAGAACCTCACCAACAACGGTTGGACCAACAACACCGGCGTCAACAAGAACCTGCAGTTCAACGGCCGCGCCCTGTTCCGTCAGCGTCTGGGCATGCCGGGCCGTACCCTGTCCCTCAACGTGGACTGGAACATTTCCAATAACTTCATGGACGGTTACAACCAGTCCCTCACCAATACGTTCCTCGGCGGTCTCATGACCACTTCCCTGGTGAACGAGCGCATTGACCAGGCCACCAAGCAGCGCAGCATCAGCGCCCGCCTGGTATACACCGAGCCCCTGGGCAACAACTTCTATCTGGAAGGCAGCTACGAGGCCAGCTACTCCCACAACACCACCGAGAAGCTGGTTTACAACAGCGGCGAGCCGTATGAGTATTACGCCACGCAGCCGTTCACGATGAACAGTATCTTCATGAATTACAAGACGGACGGCGAGACGTATGACAGCACGTACAGCAACAACGTCATCAACCGCAACCTCAACCAGAATATCGGCGTGGCCTTCATGTACCAGGACAACGGCCTCCGGGCCCAGCTGGGTGCATCGGCCATCCCTACCAACCAGTACAATCTCACCAACGGCAAGGAATACAACCCCGGCACCATCTGGAACTTTGCTCCGCGCGCCATGCTGTTCTACGACTTCACGGACAATTCCAACATCCGCCTGTTCTACAACGGCCGAAGCGGACAGCCTTCCACCAGCCAGCTCAACCCTGTGATGGACAACTCCAACCCTATGTCCATGAGCCTGGGTAACCCTTACCTCACCCCGTACTTCACCCACAACCTGCGTACGGAACTGGAATATTCCAACCGGGCCACGTTCTTCACCGCCCGCCTCAACCTGAGCGGCGGCATGAACCAGAACCCCATCACCAACGCCAACTGGTACGACAAGAGCAACCGTCAGTACTCCTTCCCGGTCAACGGAAAGAACACGTACAACACCAACGCCTCCATCATGGTGAACGCTCCCATCGCCAAGTCCAACTTCTCCATATCCAACACCCTCAATGCCAGCTACAGCATGAGCAGCAGCTTCATTGGAGCCACCTCCCTGGATATGACGGGCTTCTTCAAGGAAGACGGCAACTTTGACTACGAGAAGTTCCACCAGTACTACTTTGAAGACAATACCAGCAAGTGGACCACGGACTTCCTGGCCAACGAGACCCGCACCCTCAACCTCACCGAGAACTTCCGGGCCACGTACCGTTCGGACTATGTAGAGATTGTCGTGGGCGCCCGCACCACCTTCCGCAAGCCCTGGTACACCGTGCAGGCCGCTACCAATGCCACCTGGAACAACGCCGTGAACGGTTCGTTCACCTGGACCGTGGGAAACAGCGGATGGGAAATCAAGACCGATGCCAACTACAGATGGTATAACGGCTACACCACCGACCAGCCCTCCGAGTTTGTATGGAACGCCTCCATCTCCAAACAGATCCTCCGCAAGCAGGCTACCATTGCCCTGCGTGCCAACGATATCCTGGGCCAGTCCCGTGCACAGAACGTAGCCATCACAGACAACTACTACCAGGAGACCCGTAACAACACCATCGGCCGATACATCATGCTCACCTTTACCTGGCGGTTCGGAACCTTCGGCGGTAACCGGAACCGTCGGGGTAATTTCCGTCCCGGCGCCGGCGGTCCGCCCATGGGTGGCGGCTTTGGCGGCGGTTTCGGCGGCGGTCGTCCTTAAAAATCCATACGGTCGGACCTTATCCCAAGGCCCGACCGCTTGCGTATATCCGTGTAAAGTTGTATCTTTGCACGCTTTTATAAAAAGCCACCTTCCTATTGTGGCACAGTTAGTTGAACAACTATATGGTTAGAAAAATGCTAATGGCCGTAGCCGGCCTTCTGATGGCGTTTACCCTGAGCGCCCAGAACTACAAAATCACCCTCCAGTTACAGGATGCAACCACCGGTGAAGCCGTAGGTTTTGCCACGGTCTCCGTTACCCCGGAAAAGGGACAGGCCAAGTACACCCTCTCCGGCAGTGACGGTAAAGCCACCATCGAAAAGGTGCGCGCCGGTCAGTACACCCTCAAGGCCGAACTCATGGGCTATCTCCCGCACGAGCAGAAGCTGGACCTGAGGGCCGATGCCAACCTGGGTGTCATCAAGATGGAACAGGACCGGGAAGTGCTGGACGCCGCCTCTGTGAGCGCCGTGGGCAATCCCATCATCATCAAGAAAGACACCATCGAGTATAACGCCTCCTCGTTCAAGATCTCGGACGACAACATGCTGGAAGACCTCCTCAAGAAGCTCCCCGGCGTGGAAGTGAACGACGACGGCTCCATCACGGCCAACGGCGAGACCATCACCAAGATCACCATCGACGGCAAGACCTTCTTCCTGGACGACCCTGAACTGGCCTCCAAGAATATCCCTGCCAAGCTCATCGACAAGGTGAAAGTGGTGAAGAAGAAGAGTGAGCAGGCCGAATTTACCGGCATCGACGACGGCGAAGACGAGACCGTCATCGACCTGAGTGTCCAGAAGGGCATGATGAACGGTGTGTTTGGCAACCTGATGGCCGGCGGCGGTCACGACCTCCCCGCCAAGAGCAAGGAAGGCGCCATGAACGACTGGCGCTGGCAGGGTTCCTTCATGGGCGGCCGCTTCTCCGAAGGCAACCAGATCAGCATCATCGCCAATGCCAACAATACCAACAACCGTGGCTTCAACGACCTGTCCGGCAACATGATGGGTAACATGATGGGCGGCGGTGGCGGCTTTGGCAACGGAAACGGCATCAACACCACCTGGATGGGCGGTGTCAACGCCAACTTCGACCTCTTTGACGACAAGATGGAGCTGGGCGGCAACTACCTGTACAACGGTTCCATCCGCGACGCCCTGCAGACCAGCTACAAGGAGACCTACCGTGACGACGGTTCCACCCTCATCTCCAACACGGAAAGCAGCAACCACCGTTTCACGGACGGTCACCGCTTTGGCATGCGCCTGGAGCACAAGTTCTCCGAGAAGACCTCCATCCTCTTCCAGCCGCAGTTCAACTTCGGCCGGGGATATTATACGCAGCAGAGCCTCTTTGACACGGACACCCGTGATGCCGCCGGCACTACTTCCAACACCAACGACGGTTTCACCAACAACAACGGCTACAACAAGAACTGGAGCACCAATGGCTTCATGCTGTTGCGCCAGCGTCTGGGCATTCCGGGCCGAACGATCTCCGTAAACGCCACCTGGCGCCTGTCCAACAACACCATGGACGGTTACAACCAGTCCCTCACCAACTCGGTCTTTGACGAATCCGGCAATCCCACCGTGACCACCCTCATCAACCAGCGCGTGGAGCAGAGTAGCAAGAACCGCAACGTGGGTGCCCGTCTGGTGTATACCGAGCCCCTGGGCGGCAACTTCTACCTGGAAGGCAGCTACAATATCAACTACTCCCTGTCCGAGACCGAGAAGATTGTTTACAACAGCGGCCTCTTTGACTGGAGCACCACGCCCTTTGTAATGGGCATGGACGCCCTCCCGTACAACCCCAGCGAAGAAACCAAGGACGAGACCAACTCCAACACCGTGGTCAACCGCAACCTCAACCAGAATATTGGCCTGGCCGTGATGTACCAGGAAGAATCCATCCGTGCCCAGCTGGGTGCATCGGCCCTTCCTACCAATACCTATAATTACACCAACGGCAAGGAATACAAGGACAGCCGCTGGAACTTCTCGCCGCGCGCCATGTTGTTCTACGACTTCAACGACAACTCCAACGTCCGTTTCTTCTACAACGGCCGCAGTGCACAGCCTTCTACCAGCCAGCTCAACCCGGTCATGGACAACTCCAACCCGCTGAGCCTGCGCCTGGGTAACCCTTACCTGACGCCCTACTTCAGCCACAACTTCCGCAACGAGTGGGAGATTTCCAACAAGGAGACCTTCTTCACCCTGCGCGTGAACCTGCGGGGCGGCCTTACCCAGAACCCCATCACCAACGCCAACTGGTACGACAACAACGGCCGCCAGTATTCCTTCCCGGTGAACGGCCACAATACTTACAATGCCGGCGCCCGTATCTCCCTCAACGCCCCCATTGCCAAGTCCAACTTCTCCATTTCCAACATGGCCAACGTGAACTACTCCAAGAGCGGCAGCTTTGTGGGTAAGACGGGCCTGGACATGAGCGCCTATCTCTCTGACGAGAGCTTTGACTACGAGAAATTCCACAAGGACTACTTTGAGGGAAACAGCAAGCTCTGGGAGGAGAACTTCCTGGACAACAGCACCCGCAACCTGAGTGTGATGGAGCGCTTCGGCATGACCTACCGGTCCGACTACCTGGAAATCCAGGCCAACATCATGACCCGCATGAGCAAGCCCTGGTACACCGTGCAGGAGCAGGTGGCCGCTACCTGGAACAACTCCCTGCGGGGTTCCATCAAGTGGACCATCGGCGAGAGCGGCGTGGAGATCAGCACCGATGCCAACTACCGCTGGTACAACGGTTACACCACCGCCCAGGAGCCTCAGCTGGTGTGGAATGCCAAACTGGCCATTCCCATGTTCAGTCGTCAGGCTACCCTGGCGCTCAACGCCTACGATATCCTGGACCAGGCCAAGAACCTGCAGGTATCCATCACCGACAACTACTACCAGGAGAACCGCAACAACACCCTGGGCCGCTACGTGATGCTTTCATTCACCTGGCGCTTCGGTAACTTCGGCGGCCAGCGTGGCGGCAGACGTATGGGTCCCGGAATGGGTGGCCCCGGCGGCTTCCGTCCCCCGATGGGCGGCGGCTTCCGCGGTGGTCGTTTCTAATTACTCCCAGGGAGCCATCGACATGAATTGAACCATGCCTTTGGTGGCTACGTCCTGTATGAAAGTGACACGGGGGTCCGAGAGCGGAACAGGCTTGGGATCGATCACGTAGATAGGACACCCGTTGGGAACATAGCGATAGAGCCCTGCGGCGGGATAGACCTGCAGCGAGGAGCCAACGATAAGAAGCACATCGGCCTTTTCCACAAGGTCGATGGCTTTTTCTATATTGGGCACGGCTTCCCCAAAGAAGACAATGTGCGGACGCAACTGACTGCCATTGGGGGCCAGGTCTCCCAGGACAACGGGCCGATACTGGACGTCAATGACCTCCGCCTCGGAGGCGGTGCGGTCGTAGATGCCGTTCTCCGGACGGACCTTGGTGAGTTCTCCGTGCAGGTGCAGCACCCGGGTGGAACCGGCGCGCTCGTGCAAGTTGTCCACGTTCTGGGTAATCACATCCACGTTATAGTCTTTCTCCAGGGCGGCAATGGCCTCATGGGCGGCATTGGGCTTGGCATCCTTGAGCTGGGCCCGGCGCTGGTTGTAGAAATCCAGCACCAGCTGGCGGTTGCGGTACCAGCCTTCGATGGAAGCCACGTCGTTGACGTCGTACTGCTCCCACAGGCCGCCCGTATCGCGGAAAGTGGCAAAGCCGCTCTCGGCCGATACGCCGGCGCCTGTTAAAACAACTATGTGCTTCTTCATACCTCTTTCAATTCAAAGAAATACTTCTTGACCCAGTATTCAAAGAGCGGGTCTATGATCTGGGGATTGTCGTTCTCGTCAAACTGGAGCACCTCTTTCTTCATGAGGGCATCCTTGACGCGCTTGACATTGGCCGATGAGTTGAGCCCGTATTTGCGGATGACATCGGCCGAGCTGAAGCGGACCACACCGTCCACGGTGGCGCGCAGGAAGTTCACCTGATGGGTGGTAAGGTCTTCCATGATGGCGTTGAAACGGGGCTCGTGAATGCACACCATGGTGGCCAGGGCCTCCACCAGCGCCTGCTCCACGATGTAGCCTTTACTCATGGCATCGCAGATGGCCACAAAGTGGTTGATGTACCAAAGGTGACCCCGGAACAGGCGGCAGGCGCCCTGCAGGAGCTCTTTCTCCACCACCTTACCGGCCAGCGTGAAGCCCTTATGGACGTGGTCGGCCATCTCGCGCTCGTCTACCGGGGAGAGACGGACCCGCTCCAGCAGACGGTGGAACAGCATGCTACTCTGAAAGATGCTCTTCATGGCATTGACACCCGAGCCGCAGATGACCCAGGAGAAGAGCTTGCTGTCCTGGAGTTCCCTCATACATGCATCCAGCGGACGCAGGATCACATCGGGATCCTCCAGGTTGAGGAGGCTCTGGAACTCGTCCACAATGAGGATGAGGCGCACTCCCCTCTCCTGTGCCAGGATGTAGGGGAAGCGGATCATGG
Organism: uncultured Bacteroidales bacterium; assembly: GCA_947167855.1. GTDB lineage: Bacteria > Bacteroidota > Bacteroidia > Bacteroidales > UBA932 > Cryptobacteroides. The sequence goes on along the minus strand of CAMVJR010000017.1, from coordinate 4,522 downwards.
CGCGTACGTCAGACTCATCCAGGTCCCAGTTCAGGGAGAGGATCTTGTCCTCGTCTGAATAGGCGTTGGGATCAAAGACAAAGTGGCTGCCTCCCAGGAACTTCTCCGTAAGGGCAGCGAATTCGGCCGGCGAAGAAGCCACCATGCGGAGCACGGTATTCCCCAGGCGCAGGAGGAAGGCTTCAGGCGTACGGATATTCAGGGCCGAAAACTGACCCACCGTAAACACCTTGCCCGACATCCGCATGGAGAACAGGGCCTGCTGCACCAGCGACGTCTTGCCGGTCTTGGGAGGCTCTGCCAGCAGCACGTTCTCCCCCTGGCCCAAAAGGTTGCTCATGAGGGTGACATCGGCCCTTCTTCCTACGAAGTTTTTACCTGTGACGTACTGCGAATATGGGAAAGTGGTATCCATCATTCTGCTGCGGGTTCGGGGGTTTCAACCACGGGCTCGGCGGCCGGAGCATCCTCTACCTGCTCCTGCACGGCTTCCGGCTGGGCCTCAGCGGCCTTCTTGAAGCACTTGCCGCTGGAGAGGCACCAGTACACACCACAGGCTACCACCAGGGCAATCACAATGCCCCAGAACCATCTCCAGAAACGCTGCTTGCGGGCGGCGGGATCCACAGCGGTGAGACGAGGGAAGCGGGCCAGCGAAGTGAGCGTCTTGCCAAATTTCACATTCACCAGGGACTTGGCGTTGATGGCCCAGCCGTTGGCGTTGAGGACGGGACCCAGGTCACGCTTGCGGAGTTTTCTCCAGGCAATGAACATGGACGGGCCGGAAATGAGCAGCAGGATACCAATGATCACCAGCAGGAGCTCCCAGAACTTGAGACTAGCGGCACCCTGGACAACGGCCACCAGGAATTCCCCGATAAAGCCGATGGCCATGCCGATGGCGGCAAAGATACCGGCGAACTTGGCAATATCAAAGCTGGAGGTAGCAGCCTTGGCGGCTTCCTTTCCGTCGCCTTCCAGTTTGGCAGACGTGGCCGTATCGGCCTTGGCGGTGAGGTCGGAGAGGGACTTTTCGTTCTTCTCGGCGGCGCTCTTGTCTATCTTGTCGTTGATCATGCGGGCCACCTTCTTGTACGGTGCCCAGAAGGCCTGGCGCACGGAGATGGGGTTGTCCACAATGGCTATGACCTTGGCGGTGTAGTCGTTGCCGTCGCGGTCGTAGAACACGGCGTTCTTGCCCTCGCGCAGGCCGTCCACATCACCGTCCGTGAGCACGGCGGCAATGTGGAAGCTCTTGCCCAGTTTCTCGCTGGTGCAGGTGCAGTACAGGATGTACATGCCGCTGAGCGAGGAGATTTCCGGGGAAGGACCGTCCACTTTGATACAGAGGTCGGTGCTGCGCTGGTCAATGAACAGGCGGCCGGCCTGGAACATGGCCTTTCTTTCCGGGTCGTAGAAATCGGCCAGCACTACGTAGTTATTGAGGAAGCGGTAGAAGTACTTCAGCAGGCGCAGGACCTTGTCCACTTCTTCGATGGAAAGGGCGTTGGCTTCTTCGGCCTTGTCTTTCTCTATGAGTTCCAGCAGGGCGGCTTTCTTGTCTTCCTTGAGGATGGCCTTCACGGCATCCAGGCCCAGGGCTTCCACTTCCGAGCCCTTCTTTTCGGCCAGCCAGGCAATGTACGGGGCAAACTGGGAGCAGATGGCGGCCCAGTCCACCTCCGTCATGCGGTCTTTCTTGAAGCCGGTGAGCTCTACCATGGCATCCACGGCGGCCTTCCAGGCAGGGTTCACGGTCTTGAGGTCCAGGACGCCCTCGGCGGTGGGTTTGGCCAGCGGCTGCTTGGCAATTTCTTCGGTGGCCGATGCCAGGGAGCCATCGATGGCGGCAATCTGGTCCACGTTCACATCTACGGCCGATGCGGTGGCGGCGTCAAAGCCGATGAGCTTGCAACGCATGAAGTAGTCGGCCATCTTGTCTTCCAGGGCCTTGACGGCAGCATAGGCATCTGCGGTCTTGTCTCCGAAGGGGAAGACTTCCTTGGTGGCGTCTTTCTGCCACTGGGCATAGTCTGCGCAGGCGGCGTAGAAGGCGTCAATATGCTCTGCGGTGATGCCGGGAACACCGCTGCGGTCCATGGCCGATGCAATGCCGGCAATGGTCTCGATGAGCTTGGAAGTAGCCTCATCGTCTGCACTGGCGGGGGTGATGATGCCATCTCCATTGAACTGGGTATCGGCAAAGATGCGTACGTTGTCCGACGTGTCCTCCAGGGAGATGGAGTCCTTCTTGAGACCCAGGTTGTTCAGGATTTGACGGGCCGATGACTGCAGGCGGGCACCGACGGGATCCTCCGTATTGAACTCATCCAGCTGCAGGGTGTCGCTCTCCTTGAGGAGGATGTCGGCGTCCTTGAGGATGCCGGTGAGCCAGTTGGCGGTGGCGATGACTTCGTCCACCCGGATCTTGCCATCTCCGTCCACATCGATGTATCCCAGGCAGGCCGGGTCAAACTCCAGATTCTTGACGGGGCAGCTCAGGACCGTCCACATCTTGCGGTCCAACTCTCCCAGATGACGGATGTCTTCTCCACTCTTGATCTTGACACGGACGGTTCCTCCTTCCGGAGCGAAAGTCCAGGGATAGGTGCTTTTTGCAGGCTTTTTCATATGGCTTTTTGTTTAGTTTTCAGCGCAATAACAATTGTGTTACCACAAATATACAAATTAATTTTGTCCGTTGTCAATTTTTTTCTAACTTTGCAGCCCAAAATTGAAAACAAAAGGAGGTGTAAAAAGCATGATCATCGTTCCCATCAAAGAAGGCGAAAACATCGAGAGAGCCCTGAAAAAGTTCAAGCGCAAGTTCGAAAAGACCGGCGCCGTTCGCGAGATGCGCGCCCGCAAAAACTTCGAGAAGCCTTCCGTGAAGAAGCGCATGGCGCTCCAGAAGGCTATCTATGTTCAGCAGCTTCGTCTCAAGGAAGAGCAGTAAGCCTTTTGCACACCTTATTACAATAAAAAACCGGATCTCTTGCGAGGTCCGGTTTTTTTGTATTTACTTCTACGGGGCTGTTACCGTGATGTAAGTCACCAGTGCTTCCTCACCGGGCGTGGTGCAGGTAATTTTATAGTCTCCCACTTCTGATAGAATCAGAGCATCACTGTTCACGGTGTAATCCGTGGTCACTCCCGAGGGGGTTGTCACCGTCCATGCCGATGAAGAATAATCATAGGTGTGATTGGTCAGCTCGAATACGAACAGATCCCCTAGCACATAGGATGGTTTTTTATCAATGGCGGCCGCGGGGAAAAAGGGGATAGCCTTAAAAGTTAGGCATTTTTTCGCATCTGACAAATAGAAAGGAGCCACCCGTTACACGATTCGGGCCATTTTTGCTCGTCGAGTGGCTCAGTTTCAATGACTATAGACAGGCTTGACATCAACCTTTCAGCCTGTCACCAAGGATTTCTGTCTTGTTCAATTAGTCCTCGAATTTGAGAAAAGCCCGGATACACCAGACCATCTTCTGTCATCAAAAGTTTGATCCTCGTCGGACCATATGGAATATCGTTTTCCCTCATCCAACTACTCCCCTCAAAGAAAATGGATGCATTTTTGACAGCTTTGTCCAACTTGGAGCACAAATCCAACATTTCTTTATCAATTCTCAGTGAATCCATAAAAACGTACTGACAGGACTCCAGTATCAAACCGTTACTTCCCACCAACAGTTCAACACAAAAAAGGGTAAGATTATCCATCACTCGCCTGCGTTGTACCGGAGACAGCCCGTCGTTCAAAGCCTTTAGGGCCTGATTCAAGACAACGTCCGGAATCTCTTCCAACGTATTTTCGGAATAATAATAAGGGTCGACGACTAGGAACTCTTCAACAACTGTATTATCAACCGTATCACGACGAATGAGATAATCGCTTACTTCTTTACGGATAACGCGTGCTATTTCCGAGCCGACGAGTGTATCGTGTACATTTCTGAAATACAGACAGGTACGTTCTGGCGCATCTCCAAATCCCCCCCACGGTTGTTTCAACGTATCAACATAGTAGCGTTCATTTCCTATCGCAACCACAGAAGGAATAGACAATTTCCGGCCAATTCCGCAAGAGATAAATAGTAGCGAAATGAGAATCGCAGTTGCAAACAATAACTTATTGATTTTCATAGCAGTTAAACACAGAGATAGCTAACATCGAACGATGGGACGGATTGTAATTAAAATTCTCATAGGCTGGGGCGAAATGCCTTACGTAATCAATTATCCGCGCATAATTTTCTTCATTGGGTTCTGACTGGTAATCCCTAAAACATTGCTTTTCGGTATCCATTCCAGGAAAATCAGCAAAATGTCCATGCTTGTCCATATATAAAAAGGTTGCATACTTTGCTTCTACTTCCACATTCATTTTCCAATCTGGTGAAAAACCTCCATATGTAATATGCTGAAAGCAATGGAAAAGTTCCTCCAACAACGAGTAAATAGGAATCCCCGACGATGGTGACGATAAAAAATAATCAATTCTATACTTATATGTGGT
>CAMVJR010000016.1 GCA_947167855.1 uncultured Bacteroidales bacterium | reverse complement strand
ATGAAATAGGGATCATCTGCCGGTACGCCAAATACAAAAGGTTGTTCCATATGCCCGTATTTTTTGCAAAAATAATAATAACTTTGCAATTACACAAGGTTGTGTAACACAAGGTTGTGTAATAAAACTATAGCAAAGTATCGAATTTGGCCATAGCCTCATCTTTGGCGGAGTCCACGATGTCGATGTAAGGCTTCATGGCTTTATAATCACTATGCCCGGTCCATTTCATAACAACGCTTGGTGAGATTCCCATGGAGAGCGCATGAACAATAAAAGTACGTCTTCCTGTATGGGTTCCTACTAGCTCCCATTTGGGATGGACCTCATCCTTGCGGACGTTACCTTTATAAGTGGTAATGCGAATTAGTTCGTTGATGCCAGCAAGTTGGCAGAGGTCTTTGATGCTACGGTTCATGGCCTGGTTGGTGTAGCTGGGAAGGGCCCGGTTGCCTGTGAGGGGGATATCCTTATACTTCTCGAGGATGGCCAGGGCAGTTTTGTTCAGTTTAATGGACACGCTGTCACCTGTTTTGATTGTAGTTACCTCAATGTGGTCGCCCTTAACATCGGTTTTGCGGAGGTTGTCGGCATCGGAGTGGCGAAGGCTGGTAAGGCAGCAGAAGAGGAAGATGTCTCGGATGGGCTCCAGGCGAGGTGCAGCACTAAGGTCCAGATCCCTGATTTGGGCCAGTTCCTCTTTTGTAAGGTAAATGACTTTGTTCTGCGTTTGCTTGAGAGTGGGTTTGAAGGCCTTGAAAGCGGGATTTACAGGATACCCCACGTCGCGGGCCCAACGGAGGAACCAGGTGAGATACTCTATTTTCTTCTTGATGGTAGTGTTGTTAAGGCCAACTTGTACGGCCTTTTCTTCCTCATCTTTTTCCCTCTTTTTCGCTGGGAAAACCTTCTTTTCATCTCGGAGATAGCCGACAAATCTTGTGAGGGCATCCTCGTTCAGTTCGGAGAGTTTAACTTTTGGACCGAAGTTCTGTAAATCGGCTTTGAGCGCTGACATCTTCTCGAACGTGGCGATGGTCCAGGCATTCTTTTCACCGCACTTTTGGGTGAATTCGTCAAATACAACGAACATGTCTGGCTCCTTGGGCTTCTGCTCCCGCTTCTTCTTTTCGGGCTCCGGACGTTTGGGAAGAATACCCGCCATCCTCTCCTTGAAAGCAGCCTGCACTTCCGATGGGGTAGGAATCTTATCGTTCACTTCGTAGTACTGGAACACCATGTCAATGGTGTCCTTGCATTTACGCAGCTCATCGTTGATGGCGGCGGCAGTTTCTCCCTTCGGTCCTTTGTAGCCAGGGCGTACCAGCTCGTTTTCAGTGTCCCAGGCTCCCAAGAAGTTAATCTGGCAGTTTGTGCCAAGGTCAATCCGTTGGCTGTTGAACGTTACTCTCAGCCGGATCTGGTACTTGTCCTTGTTTTTACCGTAGGTAAAAAGCTTGAACGCCGCATTGCGCTTTATTTTCATTTTTCGGTTCCTCCTGAACTATCAATCGTATCCCAAAAATATCCCAAAAATAGACGGAGCCAAATAACTCCGTCTGCAAAAATACGCAATAGAAATCATTAAAACAAGGGTTTCTGGGCGGGTTTGGATTTTTGATTCGAATCCGACTACCTCCACAAACAAACGGACCGCCAGACGTAAGTCTGGTGGTTTTTTTGTATATGTGCGGGTCAAGCTTGCTTGAATCCGTACATATACAGAAAAACCAGGGGTTTACCCCGACGGTCCGTTGTTTAAGTGCCCCCACGGAGTGGAGGTCGGATGCCGCGAAGCGGAATCCGACGTCGGATAATCTACCTTTGGGCCTGATGGCCCTGTCGCTTCGCTCCGGATTGTCGTGGGCATAAGTATTTAATGATTAGCCATATAAGTATTTTCCTCCCCTTTCTTACGACCAGGGGGATTTTGCTTATCTTTCTGATTATCTTGCGGTTATGTCCACGGCCCGTTTTATCATACCGAATCCTAGGAGAGAGTTCTTGAAATCCCTATAAATAACGATTCCTAATTTGCAGAAATTGCCGTAACTTCGCGTACACGAAATTTGATTGCTATGAAAAAACTCATGTTGATGGCCGGGATCGGCGCCCTTCTTCTTTCGATAAGTGTTGTAACTCCTTCCTGTGGCAATACCAAGGCCAAGGGACCGGATACGCTTAAGGTGAATACCACGGAACTGGGTGCTTCCATCATTGGCTTCAACGGTCCCACTCCGGTGGAAATCTCTATCTGCAAGGGTACCATTACCAAGATTGAGGCCCTTCCCAATCAGGAGAGCCCCCGTTACCTTCAGGAGGTACTCAATAGCGGACTGCTGTCCAAGTTGGTAGGCAAGACGGTGAAAGAGGCCAAGGAGACGCAGCTGGATGCCGTTTCCGGTGCTACTTATACTTCATCGGCCCTTATCCAGAACATTCAGGTGGGCCTGGAACTGGTCAAGGAAGACTAATCCCTTTTTAGCGACGCTGCGGCGTCTTTGTATTTGCGGGACACCGGCAGTTGTACGGTGCCCACGGTCACTGTGTCCGGTGCGGAGAGCGTGGCCAGGTCCACATTCACAAGATAAGAGCGGTGGATGCGCAGGAAGTCGTCTCCCATGAGGTTCTCCCACTGGGTGATGCCCGTTTTGTTCCGGTACGATTCCCCGGAGGTACTTACTACGCGTACCTCGGTGTCGTTGGATTCAATGTAGGCTATCTGGGACCTCTTGAGCGTGACGCTCTTTCTCTCGGAGAAGAACGTGATGCCGCAGTCCGGGCATTTGTAGCGCTTGGAGAGCCACTGGCCCCAGTGGTAGTCTCCAATGGCCAGGACAATGAGGATGAATCCCAGGAAAGCCGGATTGATGAGCATGGGCGGAACCTCCTTCTTGGGCATGTGGTAGCCCGTCTGGGTAATGGTGGTCCAGACAAACTGGTGCAGGATCAGGATGAGAAGGATCACGCCCACCAGGAAAGCGGCCGATAGATATACCTTGTTCATGGGCGTCTTGGCCTTGGGCAGGAGATACTCCAGTCCCAGGGCGCACGGGCCAAAGATCATACTGATGAGCACGGCCTGGGACAGGGTATAGTCCAGGCTTGTGAGGATGGCCGATACAAGGGCCAGTGCCAGCAACCAGTATGCGATTCTCAGAAGGGCTTTCATGGCAGAACAAAAATAGGTAAAAAGACCCGCTAATGCAAGGGTTTAACCCCTACAAAGGGTTTTGACAGGGCTGGAGGAGGATTCAACTTTGGAGATATGGCCCGGGTTTCCGTAACTTTGCACCAGACCTAAAAAACACATATAGCCATGAAAGAAGAAATTTACTACGTTGTGGATTCCCTGGGTGTTTCCCACGAAGAAGTGATCGAGCGCCCGGCCATGTCCATCGCCCGTCTCTTTGTAGAAGGAGGGGCTGGATTCATGACCGTCATCTCCATCCTTCTGATTCTGCTCCTGATTGCCGCCTGGAAGGCTCCCAAGTGGGTAAAGGAAATTGGGATTGGCGCCCTGGTGGCGGGTGTCTTCGCTACGCTCCTGGGTTTGGTTCAAATCTTTGATGCCGTCCAGATGTTTGGCGACGAAGTCACCTTTCCCATTCTGTGCGGAGGCCTTAAAGTGGCCTTTATCGCCGTACTTTACGGCCTTATCGTTTACTTTCTCTCTTTGATTATAAGAGTGATCCAGAAGCCTCGTATCTGAGTATCGCGGCCCGGCTAAGCCGTTATAAAACGAGCTAGTTAAACCTATTATTAGCCAAAAAAAACTCCTCAGAAGTGAATTCTCAGGAGTTTTTCTTTTTTATCTTCCGCCACCGCCGAAGCCGCCGCCGGAGAAGCCGCCGCCACCGCCAAAGGAGGAGTGGCCGCCTCCGCCGCTTACGCTGCCGGCCTTGGCCGATGCGTTGGAAACGGCATGGGCGCTGATATGGTTGGTCCAGTTCATGGCGTACAGGAAGACGTAGGGATCCATGCCGGACTCCTGGGCCAGCTGTTCAAAAGCGGCCGGATACAGTTTCTGGAACTGTTTGGCCACTTTGTCGGCTATGCCAAAGAGCTGGGCAAACACCAGGTAGTCTTTCCACAGACCCACCTCGGGGGCGGTACGTTCCCCAATCAGGGTAAAGTCCTTGAGGAAGTTCTGGAACTCGATGAGGTGACTGGCCTGGACGGCTCCTTCCTCGTTGCAGATGCCTTCGGCCTTGAAATAGCCCTTCTTGCGGAACCAGGTCTTGCCCCGGGCTGTTGCACGGTCGGGCCAGGCGGTAATCTTCTTGTAGTTCTTGGTGCTCCACTTTTCAAACTCGCCTTTTTCCAGCAGGAGGTTCTCTCCGCTGGCGTCGCGGGCCCAGAGGAATACGTCGTTCTCCACGTCGTCCTCAGAGCCGTCATCGGCCTTGAAAAGCAGGTTGACCCGCTTCTGGGACTTGGGATCCGGCTGCACCACTAGCTTGCCCTCCAGGATCCAGCGGAGGAAGAGGGCGCCGATGAGGTTGTTGGCCGGGACACCCATGCCAAAGCGGTGGCCCTTGGTGAGCAGGTAGTAGGCGGCCAGCAGATTGCCTTCTACCGGCACGTTGCGGTACCAGCCGTCGATCTTTTTCTTGCCAAAGATGGAGGCCTTCCATTTGTATCCGCGGGCCGATGCAACGGCAATCCAGATAACCACGCCAATGCCCAGCACAAAGAGCAGGACAAAGCAGAGGCCAAAGATGATCAGGGGCCAGATGTCCTCGTCATCCTCTCCGTATGAACTGCCTTCCAGGGCTTCGTCAATGAGGTCCTGCACGGGGCCGCCTCTCTCTACGGTGGGGGCAAAGAAGCCCTTGTCAAACTTGACCAGGCAGATGACGCCGCTGCTGGAGCTCATGCTCTCGGACGTTTCGGCCACTACCTTTCCGTCTATTACGTTGATGTCTCCGTAGAAGCCAAAGGCCCACACGCGGGTGTTCTCCGACGTCCATTCCGGGCAGTCAAAGGCGGGCTCGATGGTGACGCGGGCGTGCTCCGGAGCCGGACGCATGCCCTTGTTGATGAACATGTAGTTGAAGGCGTCGGCGTCTTCATAGGCCTGCACCAGGCCCGTGAGGCGGTAGCGGATGGTCCACTGGTGGTCTCCGGCTTCTCCCAGGCCCCAGCACAGTTCTGCGCCGTTCCTTTTGCGTACAATGCCGCATTTGCCGGTTTTCCATTTGCGGGACTTGTCCACGTCCCAGTTCTCTCCCTGGCTTTCAAACGCCTGGCCGTTTTCCCTCACGGACAGCTGTCCGATGGTCATCTTGCCCAGGTTCTCCACCGGGATATAGAATTCCGTGCCGGAAGAGCTGACCTTGGCGTCCCAGACCTGGGTCACCCAGGCCGATCCGTCCTGCTCCACCTGCACCTTAGTGTCTACATCCCTAATATCTAAAACAACTTGTGCTTGTGTAATGAGACACAAGAAGAGAGATAAGACGAAAAAGAAGATTTTTTTCATTATTGAAAGGAGAAAAGATTATCCTTCGATCTTTAGATCGTAGGGTAATCCTTTTTACTATTGTCTTCGGCCAGGTAGTCTCTCTTGGAGAAGCCCAGCATACCGGCAATGAGGGAAGCCGGGAACACGCGCACCTGCTGGTTGAAGCGGGTGACGGTGTCGTTGAAGGTCATGCGGGCCAGACGTACGTTTTCTTCGTAGCTCTGGATGCTCTGCATGGTTTGCTGGTAGTTCTGGTTGGCCTTGAGGTCCGGGTAGGCCTCGGCTACGGCAATGAGTTTGGCCGATATTTCCTTCAGGGCCTGCTCGTTGGCGTTAATCTCGGCTGCGGTAGGGGCGGGCGAAGAGGTGATCTTACGGGCATCGATAACCTTCTGGAGGGTATCGGCCTCGTAGGAAGCGTACTCGCGGGTGAGCTTGACCAGGGCCTGCAAGGCGTCGTAACGGCTGACTTGCTGTACGTTGATTTGCTTGAGGGCGTTGTTGCAGAGTTCGTCGCTCTTGACCAGTCTGTTCTGGACAGAGATAACCCACAGAACCAGAATGGCTACAATGGCAATAACGATAATGAGAGTCATAGCTTAATAGTGTTTATTAATACAAATATCTGAAAAAAGTGTATATTTGTCAATAAAAATATTCAGAAAGATGAAAAGCAATACCTATTTTAAGGATTCGGCCCTGGCCGCCCTGCGCGGGAACTGGGGCCAAGCTGTGCTGGCCACATTGGTCATTGTCGTCATTGCCCTGTTCTTCACCAGCCCCGCCGTGTACACTTCCTACAAGGCCCAGGCTTACATGGATGACTATTCCTTCACCTCCCTTTCGGATATGGTGTCCATGGCTGCGGATCCGGACTTTGCCGCCCTTCAGAAGCAGTCCAACGGCACATCGGCCCTGACCCTTCTGGTAGAAATCTTTCTGCTCATCCCCCTGGAAGTGGGCTTTATCAATGCCTTCCGCAAGCTGCTGGTCAAGCTGGATACCAACATCGTCGGCAATACCTTTGACTTCAGCAACTACTGGCGCAAGATCGGTGGCATAATCTGGATGCAGCTCCTGACCTTCTTCTGGTCCCTCCTGTTTATCATTCCTGGCATCATCAAGGCCTTCTCCTATTCCATGACTCCCTTTATCCTGGATGAATATCCGGAGCTCACCCCCGTGGAGGCCATCCACCGCAGCCGCATGATGATGAAGGGCCACAAGTTCGACCTCTTCTGGCTGTATCTGAGCTTCATCGGCTGGGGCATCCTCTGCCTCTTTACCGCCGGTATCGGCTTCCTCTGGCTGGCTCCTTATATCCAGACGGTAGAAGCGGCCTTTTACGAGGAAGTAAAGGCCGAATATGAAGTAAGCGGAGGCTTAGACTAGAGAACTCCGTTCCAACCGGAGAAGCCCCACTGGGCCACCTGGTAGCCTTCGGGCACGTTGCACAGGACGGTACGGCTCTCTCCCGGAACAAGCGCAAAGAAATTATCGGACCAAAGGACGGCTGGAATCAGCTGTCCTTTTTCGTCCAGTGCCTTGAGGATGTTCTGGTAGGCAATCACGTCGGAGTGGTTGGTGAGGGTCACGAAGAAGCCTTCTTCGGCCTGTTCTACCTCCATGGAGAGCTTGGCCTCTGGCAGGGCGGTGACAAACGAGAGGTCTCCGTATTCCTTGATGGGGGAGATGAACCAGGTGCTCTTGTCCCAGTCGTAGACATTGTCCTTGGCGGGGATGCAGTAGAAGTTGCGGGCCACCAGGTCCTCTTCTCCCAGGTGGAGTTCCAGTTTGATGAAGCAGGGGCCTTCGATGTTCTCGAACACCTTCACGGGCTTGCGGGGAACCATGTGGGCGGTTGCCTCCTCCGTGCGGATGTGCTTGGAATCCGGGCCGAAGACCTGCATGGAGGCCTCGTAAACGGCTTCCGGCATGGCGTCGTTCACGGCGTAGACGGCGTGTTCACCATAGTTATAGATGAGCTGGTAAGGGGCCAGGGCCGACTGGGTACCATAGTAGCCGGCGGTAGGGGCCATGTACCAGTCGTAGAGCTGCCAGTACAGGGACGGCCAGGCGCTGTTGAGCATCCACTGGACAATGCCGGTGGCGTGGTCAATGTGGCAGCGGAAGGCCTCGAACATGGCGCGGGTGCCGTCGTAGTCGGCGGCGTGGGCCTTGCGCACAAAGTCTTCCACATCCGTGGCGGCGCCGTACTCGCCGGCAATCACGCCCAGCAGGGTGGAAGGATTCATCTGCTTGCCGCGCACGCAGTGCTTGTTCCAGACTTCGCCGGTGACGGGCCAGAGGTTCTCCTCTCCAATCATGCGGCGTACGTTCTCCATCTGGGGGATATTGAGGCCGATACCGGTTTCCGTATTGAAGCCGTAGGCACCGCCCAGGCGGGTGTCAACGTACCAGTAATCCGGGCCCACATACTCGTAGGGGCCTTCCATCTTGGTGCCGGAAGGGCCGGAGAGGGTGCTGGTGCGGTTGGCCGCAGAGCAGATATAGGGCCGATATTCCAGCTTGTTATACAGCTCCAGGTAGCGTGCCTCCAGGGTAGGGTTGGGCAGCATGTCGGAGCCAGTGAGCCAGCCGATGATGGCCGGGTGGTTGCGCAGGCGGATGAGCTGGTCGTGGAAGTAGCGCACAGCCAGGTCTTCCAGCTCTTCACCCATGATGCAGCCGTACTTGGGGTCTCCGGGCAAGCCGCACTGGCCAGGCCATTCCCACAGGCAGCTCCAGCCCACGAGGTTCAGAATGCCCAGGGAGTCGCAGTAGTCGTAGACGGTGTCGTCCAGACCCCAGATATTTTCAAAGCGGATACCATTGAGGCCCATGTTGCGGACCATCTTCAGCTGGTTCAGGATGGTCTCGGGGGTGTCCTGCATAAAAATGTCGTCGGTCCAGCCGGCGGCCTTGAAGAGGATCTTCTGGCCGTTGAGCACCAGCTGGCGGTGGCCCAGCGAATCCACGTCTCCGGTGATGCTCCTAAGGCCAAAGCGGACGTCTTTCTTATGGGACTTGCCAAAGGACATCTCCAGGTGATAGAGCTCCGGGGTGCCCATGTCATAAGTCCACCAGATGCGGGGGTTCTCCACCTTCTCACGCTTCTGTACGGTCACGGTCTGTCCGGGCTGCAGAGAAACGTTCTGGTAAAAACGACCACCCTCATATCGGCCTCTGAGCATGCCGCTCACGGCCTTGTCGCTGCGGTTGACCAGGGTGGTGGTGACCAGGATGGAGGCCTGGGTCAGGTCTTCGGAGAGTTCCGGCTTCACATAGACATCCTGCACTTCAACGTCCGGGGTGCTGATGAGCGTGACCGGGGCCACAATGCCCATGAACTCGTCCAGGGCGTGCGGATTCCAGTCCACAAAACCGTGGTTGAGGCTTCCCCAGGGGGACTTGTGCGTATGGACTTCCAGCTTGTTGTGCTTCTGCACCAGCGGGGTAACGTCCCATTCGCGGACGGAGAAGACGCCCAGCGTGGTGTCTGCACTGGCTACCAGGGTGCCGTTGAGCACGATATCGGCCGAATAGCCGATACCGCCCATCTTCAGGATCTGATGGCCTTCCTTGCCCTCAAACTCCGTGGTGAAGGTCCAGGTGCTGTCAAACTGGGTCTGGTCCAGGTTGAAGAAGTTGAGCTCGTCCAGCGGGTTCTCTCCAAATTCTCCGGCGGCGTTGAGGGCGCCGGCCACCGTGGTAGGGACTTTTACGTCGTAAACGGTGGAACTGCCAGCCTGCTGAAGCTGCCAGCGGGTGAGTTGAACGTCAGAGGATGTGGGGGTGCCGCAAGCTGCTGCAAGCACAAGAACCAGAAAGATGGACAAGCGTTTCATAATGGATGCTAAGTTGGTTATAAGTCAAGGATGCCCTCGGGAATGGTGAGGGTCAGGGAATGCTGGTTTTCGTCTACGGCCAGAACCAGGTCTTCATGGAAGGGGAGAAGGATCTCGGTTCCGTCCGGGCGTTTGACCCACAGGCAGGTGTTGCCGGGAATGTCTTCAAAGTCAAAGACCTCTCCCACCTGGATGCCGTCCTGGTTCAGGACCGCCCAGCCGGTGAAGTCTTCTTCTTCGTCTTCCTCAAAATAGTCTGCATACACGTCCGCTCCGGTGAGTTCGTCGGCGTCCTTGAGGTTGCGGACACCGGTCAGCTGCACCAGGGCGCGGTTGCTGCCCTTGGGGGTGAAAGATTCAAAATAGAAAGGAACCGGTAATCCATCGAATTCGATGAATACCGGTTCCTGAAGGTCAATATCCTCTGGAAGAATGTCGAAAAGGCTCAGGATGAGCCCCCCATCCGTCCCATTGGACTTGAGAACCTTGCCGATGCGGAGCATTTTACTCTGCGGCGGGAGCCTCGGCGGGTTCTTCGGCGGCCTCTTCGGCGGCGGGAGCAGCCTCAGCGGCAGCTTCCTCGGCGGCCTTGCGGGCAGCCTCTTCGGCCTCGGCCTTCTTGGCGGCGATGGCCTTTGCACGGGCCTCGTTCACCTCTACCTCGGCGGCCTTGGCGGCCTTAGCCTTGGCAATTTCCTCGTTCTTGATGCCGGCCTTCTTGTCGGCGATCTTCTTGTCGCGCTCCTCTTTCCAGGCGGCGAACTTGGCGTCGGCCTGAGCTTCGGTGAGGGCACCCTTGGCTACACCTTCTGCGAGGTGCTTGCGAAGGAGAACGCCTTCGTAGGAGAGGATACGGCGGGCAGTGAGGGTGGGCTGGGCACCTACCTTGAGCCAAGCCAGAGCCTTCTCACCATCCAGAACGATGGTAGCAGGGTTGGTGTTGGGGTTGTAGGAACCAATCTGCTCGATGAACTTACCGTCGCGCGGTGCGTGGGAATCGGCCACAACAATGTGGAAGAATGCGAAATTCTTCTTACCGTGGCGCTGAAGTCTGATTTTAACAGCCATTGTGAATCTGTTGTTTTAAATAATTAATAATTTGCGTATTGCTCCCAACTCGTGAAAGCTCGCAAAGATAGCAAAAATATTTTTATCTACGATAATTTTTTTGCAGGTTGCCACGAATCGGCCCGCTTGTGCATCTAAATATTACTATGAAAAAGTTATTGATTTCCCTTTTAGCCCTGGTGGGCATCTGCGGCACAGCCCTGGCGCAGGACCACCCGCACGAACTGAATCTCTACATTGGAGGTTTTAATTCCCAGTACTTGAGCTACACGGCTGTCCCGGACTATTCCTCAGACCTGTATGGCCTGTATGAGCCCCAGACCTCTGTCAGAACGGGCCCCGTGTACACCCTTGACTACAATTATGCTGTCCTTGACTGGGTAAGCGTGGGTCTCCAATTCCATTACAATCATCTGAACGTCAGCACCCTGACGCGGATCGATTACAGCTACAATTACTACAAGAGCGATATGTTCAGCTTCCTTCCGGAAGTGAAACTCCGCATCCCCAGCTCCAGGCACTTCCGCCTGTACGGCCGCGCCGCCATGGGCATCTCCTTTGCCTCGCAGTACGGCAGCCGGTTTGCGTATGATCTGGTTCCCATCGGTTGCGAATGGGCCGGTCAGCGTGTATACGGTACGGCCGAGGTCGTCTTTGGCAGCCTCATCAAGGGCGGCCGCATTGGAATTGGTTTCAGATTTTAAAAGGTAGCAGTTATGAAAAAGATCCTATATGTGTTTGCCGCCGCCGTGCTGGCTCTGAGCTCCTGCTCCAAAGGCGCCGATATCGTCGGAGGCTACGACTACTATGAACACACCCTGGGCGGCCAGTATATGATGCATATCGCCGACGACCTGGTGGCCGGTGCCCTGGAAAACCTGGAAATCGCCCTTGAGCTGGGAAAGACGGAGGTTACCTGGGCCAGCCATTTCTCCGGCATGACCATCCAGAAGGCCGATGAAAACGTCTGGCACCTGAGCTACGAAGGCCCCTTCGCCTTTGACGACAAGACCTACCAGACCGCCTTCGTCATGACGGCCACCAAGCTCAATGAAGAAAAGCACGCCGACTGGGACGTAACCATCACCGGCAGCCGCACGGAGCGTGAAGGCTACCGCTGCACCTTCGAAAGCCTGGGCGCCATCACCTACAAGGCCCTGTACACAGAGCAGGGTTGGGATATGCTCTACGGCCGCCTGTCCATGCTGGTCTTCAACAAGGATACCAAGAAAGACGGCTGCATGCTCACTTTTGACGGCGCTCCTTCCCAGGCTCATTTTGTGCGTGGATTGTAAATATTTGCCCAAAAGTTTTGGGATTTCAAAAATGTGTCTTATCTTTGCAGTCCCAAACTCTTGCGGATGTGGTGAAATGGTAGACACGCCACTTTGAGGGGGTGGTGGGCATTAGCCCGTGGAAGTTCGACTCTTCTCATCCGCACAAAAGCCCTGGCTTATCAGCCGGGGCTTTTTGGGTGCTATGAGAAGAGTCAAGGAGTCTTCGACTCACTGGGGGCCTAATCCCCCAGACCCCCTGGGTCGGCCTTCGGCCTCCGGAATTATAATATAGCCCTGGCTTATCAGCCGGGGCTTTTTTGTGCTTTTCATATGAATGGTCTTTATTTTGCAGTATATTTGTGCGACAAAAAGGATTTCTATCATGAATATGACGAAACGTTTTTTCTTTTTGATCTGTTTAACCCTGTTTTTTTTGATGGGTACTTCAAGTTGCATGAAGTGGCCCGCTATCCGCCTGGATAAGTCGGAACTTACCTTCTCCTCAGAAGGGGGTGTTGAAACCGTTACAGCTCTCAACTATTCTTATTTAGGGATTTCTTGTGCCTGGGAGGGTACGCAGACTGTCAATGAGAAGAATGAGTGGATTAATTATGTTCCCAGCCAATATGTATTTGATGGAGAAGTTGCCTACTTAATTGACGGGGAATGGTATAGGGTCATCCAGCCGCAGAGTAAAGATAACCAGTCGTCCAATCAGATAATCATTACAGTGGATCCCAATACATCGTCTACGCCTCGTCATGCCACAATCCAGTTGGAGTGTGGTGATGCTTTTTCCAGATTGGAGATCAACCAGAATGCCGGACCTAGATAAGCAAGTCTTTGCCCGTGTCCATATCCACCACTGCCGTGAAATGTAAGTGGTTAGCAGTCACTACTTTATAAAATTCCTCCTCCGTAAAATACGGAGGAGGAATTGTGTAATTGTCAGTAACTAAGATAGTTACATTTCACGGGTAATGCTATTTCCAGCCGGTCAATTTGGCAATAGTGGGAGCAATTTCTGTGTTGTCTTTCACGGTGACAAAGGCCTCCTGTCCGGCGCCCTTAACGTAAAGGCCCACGGGGGATCCGCTGTGCGAACCGTAGCTCCACTTGAAGCCGGCGGCGTTGTCCAGACAGATGACCGCTTCCGATACCAGCTTGGAATTGACAGAGTACAGGTTGGTTTCGCCCAGATCTTTGTTTCCGTTCTTGCCAAAGGTTTGGTCATAGATGTCTTTCAAGTGGGCTTCGGCCGACTTGCTGACGGCTACGCTCTCCCACAGACCGAGCTCCCGGGCAAAGAAGGCCTTCACCTCCTCCCAGCTGGGAGTCTTGTAAGACTGACCCTCCGGGAAGAAGGTGCTGCGGAACAGCGTGGTGAGCGCGTCTTTGGAACCCTTCTGGGCAGCCAGCCGCTCCGGATTAATCTCGTACTTGCCCGCACCCAGCATCAGGCCGCCGGTTTCGTGGTCGGCGCTAACCACCAGCAGGGTCTGCTTGGGATGTCTTTCATAGAAAGCCAGCACCAGGTCAATGGCATTGGCAAAGTCACTGAGCTCCTGGAAGCAGGTAGCAGCATCCTGACTGTGCCCGGCATAGTCAATCTTACCTCCTTCAACCATCATAAAAAATCCCTTCTGGCTAAAGTTCTCTTCCATGTAGTCTATGCCGGCGGAGACCAGGTCTGACAGGGAGGTATCGCCTTCTTTCCGGTCAATGGCGTACGGAAGGTCGGATTCGTCCTTGCCGCTAAGGCAGATGACGCGTCCTTTCTCTGCGCTCACTCCGTCAAAAGAAGGACCGTGGAACACCTTGATGCCGGCTTCCCGGGCCAGATCTTCAAAGTAAGAACCGCTATGACCGGTCTTGCTTTCCGTGATAAAACCGCCACCTGCGGCAAAATCAACCGGCGTAGCAATGAGCTGAGAAGCAATGGTTTCGTAGTTCTTACGTTTTTCCGTATGCGCGTAGAAGCAGGCCGGAGTGGCGTGGTTCACACCCACCGAAGTAATGATGGCCACGCCTGCGCCCGCCATATGGGCCCAGTCGGCCACCGACGAAACGGCCACCGTGTCGGAATTGACGCCGATGGCACTGTTATAGGTTTTTACCCCGGAGGAAAGGGCCGTGCCGCCGGCCGCGGAATCCGTTACCAGGGAGCTGGCCGAAACAGTGGTCACAAAACCCCTTACCGGGAAATGGGCAAAGTTAACCTCGGCCGGGCCTTTTCCCGTGGCCTGATTGTACTGTTCCGTACCCATCACCTGGTTCACACCCATACCGTCTCCAATCAGGTAAAAAACATACTTGGCCTGCGGCTCTCCGCAGCAGGAACTGAGAACAGCCGCCAGGGCTATCACCCATAAACACTTAACTCCTTTTTTCATTATTCTAACCAGTTTAAAAAATCTTGCACACGGAGACGCGCCACAATCACTTCTTCCTCGGGCTGAGGCACCACATTCACCTTGAGCCGGCCGCCTGGAATGGTCTCGATCTGGCGGATGGCGTGGAAGGAGAGGATGTAGTTGCGTGACACCCGGAAAAAAAGCTGGGGATCCAGTTCCTTGAGCACGGCGTCGGTCTGCCGGTCCATATAGTAGCGGGTTCCGCTGTCCATTACAATATACTTGTTCTTCCCCTCTACGTAGAAATACGCTATCTCAGAAGTGGGGACGGGGATAATCTGACGCCCCAGGCGGATGACCAGCCGGCGGCGGAACTGCTCCGATTTGCTTCTTTCCAGAATACGCATGGCGGCCATCAGGGCCTTCTGGCCATCGAGTTCGGAAGGGACCCGGCAGCGGCCCACGGCACGGAGGAGGCCGCTGTCGTCGAAGGGCTTGAGCAGGTAGTCCACACTGCCCGCTTCAAAGGCCTTGACGGCATATTTGTCGTAGGCCGTTGTCATAATAATCTTGGCCTTTACGTCTTCCTGACGGAGGATCTCAAAGCTGCTGCCATCTTGCAGTTCTACATCCATAAAGATTACATCGGCCTTGTTCCCGGGCGTGCGAAGCCACTCCAGCGTTTCCTTTACGGAAACCGTAGCCCCCACAATCCGGATATCGGGAGCCACCCTTTCCAGCGCCCGGATCAGCGATTCACGGGCCGGAATCTCATCTTCTATAATCAGTGCTTTCATCATAGCAGCGGTAATTTGACGATATATTCGGTTTGGCTCTTTTCAATGACGACTTCCCGCTCTACTTCGTCGTGGTAACGCTGGCGGATGTATCGCTGCCCGTTACCGGTAGAAGGCTGGGAGGTAAGTTTGGGGTTCAGATTGTTGCTCACCACAAGATAGTCCCCTTCAAGGGTAATTCGGATGCTGAGCGGTTCCCGGGCCGAAACAACGTTATGCTTGATGGCATTCTCCACCAGCAGCTGGATGGAGCAGGGAATTACATAGCGGCTGCTGGATTCCTGGCCAATCTCCACTTGAATGGAGAGGCCTTCCGGGAAACGGATCCTCATCAGGGAGGCATACTGGTCCACAAACTGAAGTTCCTCGGACAGGAAAACCAAATGCTCGTCTTCGGTATCCAGCAGATAACGGTAAATGGCCGAAAGCTTCTGGATGAAGAGCTTGGCATCCTGGTTGTTCCCGGTGTCCACGATGCTGCTGAGCGTGTTGAGGCTGTTGAACAGGAAGTGCGGCTCAATCTGCGTCTTGAGGCGGTCGTAACTGTACTGGGCCTCATGGCGCTTGCGCTTTTCCTGTTTGTAATCCCGCTGTGCCTTTATCACGTGGTACGCCATCCACAGAATGACCACAGCCGTTCCCGCGTAGTCCAGGATGATGTTCAGGCTCAGATACTCTCCGAAGAAGGACTCGGACGACCGCATCATCATAATGAGGCGGATGACCAGTACCACCACAAAAGCGATGACAACCGGCATCGAGTTCTGTTCCGTTTCGGGGCCCTTATAAAAGCGTGTCTTCTTGACAGCATCGGCGCACAGAATCTGCACGGTGCCCAGGATTCCGGTTGTAATGAAAGTGGAAAGCGGTCCGGCCAGATAATGCCTGTACGGAGTAGATTCGAGGATGATATATTTTCTGACCATCACGCCAATCCACTGGCCCAGATACAGGCCTGCAAAATTGATGGCGATAACGGCGACCACCATAAACACGGTTCCCATTTCCTGCCGGATGGACAGGAGCAGGGACATCAGCATGGTCATAAGGGTAAGAACAAGCAATACTTCATAGCCTACAAGGGTGGAGGAAAAGGCCAGCACCAGATGCAGGATGGCAAAGAGCAGGACAATCAAGTATTTATTCATGTTCTTCATCATTTTACAAAGATATAATGAGTTGGGCAATAATAAAAGGCCCGAACCCGTCAGGGCCCGGGCCTTTTACCAATATATTATTAACCTAACCACATTATTCGTAATCCGGATTCTGTTTGATGTTGGGATTGTAGCGGACGTCGTCCTGCGGGATGGGGAAGACATTGTACTTGTCGTCCACGTCCTTGCCGTTGAAGTCGCCGGTGGAATTGGGCATATAACCTTTGAAATCCCAGTTGTATCCCTTTGTGTAGCAGCCAAAGCGCACCAGGTCGGAACGGCGCCAGTTTTCGCTCCACAGTTCGCGGGAACGTTCATCCAGCAGCCAGGCATAGGTGAGCTGGTCCAGGCTAATCTTGCCGTCGGCCTGGCACTTGTCGGCCTGATAATACTTGCCGGAGCAGTAGGCGCGTTCACGCACTTCGTTCACGTAAGCCAGGGCGGAGGCATCGGCCTTGCCGCCGTGGGCGCGCATGATGGCTTCGGCGGCCATCAGGTATACATCGGCCAGACGCATCACCGGGAAGCCCACGTTGGAGTACTTGGTGGGGGTCTTCACTACGCGGTCTTTGGTCACGTTGCGCCACTTGGTATAGAGGGCGCCGTAAGGGGCCTTGCCGTTCACCTTGGCCTGGGTGGGATCGGATTCCTTGTACAGTTCCTTCACCAGGGCCTTGTTGGTCCCGTCCAGTTTACCCATGGTCTCGGGGCCCATGAACAGGAGGGCACGGTGGTCCTTCTTCTTGTCGCCCCAACTGTCGGCATAGTGGAAGTCACGGTCTTCCTCGTCAAACTTCTCCACAAACTTCTGGCGCAGGCAATGGTTGCCGCCCCACTGCTCGGTGATACCGAAGTCCAGACCGGTACCCTCGGCAATCATAGCGGAGTGCAGATTGGCCTTAATGAGGTAGTTGGTACTGCCGGAACCGTTCACGTGGTCCGTGTCCGAAGCCAGGCCCCAGATAATTTCCTTGGAGGTGTTGTTGTCGGCCAGGAAGTTCTCAATGTAGTTGGGAGCCAGGGAGAAAGCACCGCTCTCGATGATCTTCTTGCAGTAAGTGAGCGCCTTGTCATAGTCGGCGGTGGTGCCGGCATACACGTGGCAGCCCAGGCAGGTACGGGCCAGCAGGAACCAGGCCGAGGCCTGATTGGCGCGGCCCCAGATGCGCTGACCGGCGGGAATCATATCCCCCTCGATGGCTTCCAGTTCCGAGACAATATAATCATAGATCTCTTTACGAGGCTTCTGTACGGGATAGGTACCATTGGGTACGCTGTCATCCACAAAACCTACGTCGCCGAAGCTGTCCATCAGGATGTAATACATATAGGCGCGGATGAAGCGGGCTTCGGCCCTCCAGTAACCTACGTCATTCTTGCAGGCTTCATATACGCCGTTCTCCTTGAGGACGTTTTCCTCCGTGCGGCGCAGCAGGTCGTTGGCGTAGGTGATGATGAGGTAGCAGCGATAGTACAGCCAGGCGGGGAACTGCGTACCGGGCTCCCAGTTGAGGGCGGTAGCGTTGCGGAGGCCGTATCCGGAACCGGAACGGTTGTACATTTCGTCGGAAGTGGCTTCCTGCGACCAGTAGAGGGCGCGGATGAAAGTGGATCGGCCGGCATCCCAACCGGAGAGGTCGTCACCGCCGTGGCCGCTTCCCTGCGACTCGCATACCATGGCCAGATAACACTTCAGGAAAAAGCCGTGGTAGCCTTCGTAGGTAGAGAACACTTCATTTTCGGAAAGAGCAGCCTCAGACTCGGGGAACAGGTCCAGCTTCTCACAGGAAACGCTCATCATGAGCGCCAGGGCTGCAATGGCATAAAATATCTTTTTCATAAGGCTGTCCAATTAGAATTCAACGTTAACAGAGAGCATAACCATACGGGGACGCGGGGCGCTGGTGGAATCCATACCGCCATACACCTCGGGATCCAGGCCCGGATACTTGGTGATGGTAAAGACGTTCTGCAGACCCAGGGCCACACGCAGGCTGCTGAAGCAGCGGGTCTTGTTGAAGGTGTAACCAGCCACGATGCTGTCCATCTTGAAATAGTCACCCTTGAAGAGCCAGTAGTCGCTCTCGTAGTGCTCGTTCTTCCAGTCGGGGACAATGCCCTTCACGGTGTTGGTGGGATAGTTGTGGTACTGGCTGTAGAAGGAGTTGTCGCAGCCGCCGTACATCGTCTGCCAGAACACATACTGGCCAAAGCCGTAGTGCGCGTTGAAGCCCAGATCCCAGTTCTTGTAGCGGAAGGAGGAACTGAGGCCGCCGTAGAAGGGCACTAGGCCGCTGCGGTCTTCGTCGTTCATCCAACGGGCCGAATCGGAGGGCGTGTCGTCCACGAATTCGGGAGAATCGGGGTCGGAGGGGTCGTAGGAGGGGTTGTACCACTTCTCCAGCGGTTTGCCGTCCTCGTCGTAGACCTGCTTGGCCAGGTAGAAGGTGTAGGGTTTGTGACCCACCTTGTGCACACGCATATAACGGCTGGAGTTACCGATGGTGATATAGGCGTCCGGATCCTCATAGGAGGTCAGGGATTCAATGCGGGCGGTGTTCCAGGCAAAGTTGGCACCGATGGTCCAGAAGGTGTTGCGCGTATTGATGGGAACCACGTTCAGGGACACCTCAACGCCCTTGGAAGACATCTGGCCGATATTCTGGTCCAGCGAATTGGAGAAGTTGGAACCGGCGGGAATCATCACCGAGTTCATCAAGAGGTTGTCGGTCCAGCGGTCGTAGTATTCCACGCTACCGTTCAGGCGATTCTTGAAAAAGCCGAAATCCAGACCGATGTTCTTGGTGGTGGTCACCTCCCACTGGATGGTGCGGTCGAAGGCGGTGGGGCGGTAGGCCGGATACCAGGTGCCGTTGTCAAGGTAGGAGTGGTTCTCGTCGGAGACATAGTAGCTGGCCTGATAGGCATAGCGGGTACCGATATCCTGCTGGCCGGTCTTACCATAGCTGGCGCGCAGCTTGAGTTCGTCCACGAAGCCCAGATTCTTCATAAAAGGCTCGTTGGCGATATTCCAGGCAATGGCGGCCGAGGGGAAGAAGCCCCAGCGGGTCTCGGGTGCAAAACGGGAAGAGGCGTCGGCGCGGGCCGTGAAGGTAATCATATAACGGTCCAGGAGCACATAGTTCACACGCCCGAACCAAGAAGCCAGACGCAGCTCGGACTGACTGTTGGATTCGAGGCTGTTCTCCACGGGGTCGCCGTCGTTGTAGAAGGAGGCAGAGCTGTAACTCTTGCCATAATCCCGCTCATAAGAGTGACCCAGCGTGGCATCTAAGGCATGCTTGCCGGCAAAGGTGTGCTTGTAATTGAGGTAATAGTCAATGTTGTAATGGTAGCTGTTGGACGTGCTGTATGAGTTCTTTCCCTGACCGCCCTTGCCCAGTGCCACCATAGAAGCAGACCAGGTGGAAGGGGTATTGTCCTGGCCCATATTGTCGGACCGGGAGTTGTAATAGTGACCGTTAAAGGAAACAGTGGCCGAAAGATCCTCGAGGCCGTGCACCTTATAAATAAGCTGTGCATTGGCCGACACGCGGTTGTTCTTGCTGGCACCCAGGCCCGGATACAGGGCTTCGGCCACCTCGTTGTCTTCGGAGATGGGGTTGGCGCCGGTGGCATCGGCCCCGAACATATTGAAGCCGAAGGCTTTCTTTTCATAGTTCACGCCGTTCACGGTGGCGGGACCGTAGTCGGTATAGATGGGACGCGTGGGGTCTACCTTGGCGGCGTCGGAGATGGAACCGCCCGATTCGGGAGAACGCTTATAGGTTTCTCGCAGGCCTACGTTCAGGAGCAGGTGCTTGTTGAGGAAGCTGGGGTTGAGCTTAATTGCGGCGGTGAACATGTCCTGCTTATCGCCCTTGACGGCACCCTTGGTGTCCTGGAAGCCCAGGGACACGCGGTACGGGAGGTTGGGAAGGGCGCCCTTCAGGGAAAGGGTGTGCCGATGGTTGAAGGCCGTCTGCATAATGGCTTTCTGCCAGTCAGTGTCGGCGGTGCCCAGCAGTTCGGGATCCCAGCCACGGCGGGTGTACTCCTCGCGGAATTCGGCCGCGTCGTATACGTCCAGCTTCTGGTAGGCGTAGTTGAGGGAATAGTCGCCGCGGTAACTCACTTTAGGAGCCACCACCTTGTTTCCCTGCGGTCCGTTCTTGGTGGTAACGATGATGACGCCGTTAGCGCCCCGGGCGCCATAGATGGCGGCCGAAGAAGCGTCCTTGAGCACGCTGATGGACTCGATGTCGTCAGCATTCACGGAGTGGAGGCTTTCACCTACCATACCGTCCACCACGATGAGGGGCTCGTTGGAGGCATTCAGGGAAGCGCCCTGACGGATGCGGATGGTACCGGTAGAACCGGCCGAACCGGAACCCTGGGTAATCTGAAGACCGGCAATCTTACCCAAAAGCAGATCCTCGGGAGAATTGGCTTTTACGCGGTTTATCTCGCTGGGCTTGATGGCCACCACGGAACCCGTGAGGTCGCTCTTTCGGACCTCGCCATAGCCAATCACCACCACTTCGTCCAGGAACTGGCTGTCTGCTTCCAGAACTACGAGCCTGGGAAGCAGGTTGGCTTTGTACCGGATGGAGGTGTAGCCAATGCAGCTGATCTCCACTAAGGCGTTCTCTCCGGAAACGGTGAGGACGAAATCTCCTTCTGTGCCGGTGGAAACGCCATTCTGGGTGCCCACTTCAACGACGGTGGCACCGATGACCGGCCCCTCGGCGTCTACGACGGCTCCCTTCACCTGATATCCGCGCTGGGCGAATACAGAAACGGACACCATGCTCAGCAGCAGGATGCCCATAAGTTTTGACAGGTTGGTTTTCATTGTTAGTTATAGTGTTAGGAATATTTTTTCCGAGGCAAAAGTAGAATATTCCCTTTTCAATGAAAAGAGCGCCCGGACCCACCTGTCGTATTTGAGGAGTGGTCTGCAGAAAATGTGGTATTTTTGGGAAGCCCCTGCTTAGAAGAGGAGGTCTTCTACCTGGAGCTTGGGGACGAAGTGGGCGCCGTCTTTGCGGTAGTAGTTGAGGGAGTCGCCCGGAGCGGCGGGAACCATGAAGATGCGCTCGATGGGTTTTCCAATACCTATCACGGCCAGCGGCTCGGAGGGGAGCTGCAGGGCGGCGGCCAGCTCGGAGGCCTTGAAGTTCAGGATGAAGATGCCGCCAAGGCCCAGCTCCACGGCCCGCAGCAGGATGCTCTGGGCGGCGATGCCCAGGTCGATGTCCACCACCCGGCCGCTAGCGGCGGAACACACCACAAGATAGGCCGATGGCTCCTCGCCGGCATGCGGAAGGTGCTCCTCCGGGAGCGCCGCCCCCAGCCGGACCAGGGGATGTACCAGGGCGGCATCGGCCCCATACACCAGCTTGAAGCGCAGGGGCTGGGCGTTCATGCCCGAGCCTACCCAGGGAACCACTTCCAGTAATTTCAGCAGATCGGCCTCCGTGACCACACGGGAGGCGTCGTAGCCGCGGTAGCTGCGGTTGCGCTTGAGAAGGCTTTCCAGCGAGGGATGAGGGTGCACCACTTTGGGGCGCTGATTGCGGAGCTCTTCGGCCCGCTTTTCCAAATAATTGTCGGCCATAATGGTACAAAGATACACAAAACTATGATTTCTCCGGCGTGGCTAAAACACCGGGAGCACAGAGGGAAGTGAATTCCATTATAGAAAATGAGAGTAAGATTCTAAGAATTGTGGGTGGGACGCGGCCTCTTAGGGCTTATCTTTGACCTAACCAAAATCAAAGAGCTATGCGTAAATTCTTTTTCTTTTTAATGTCCTTTGCGGCAATGTCGGTTATTTCTTCCTGCGACGAAGCCTTTCAATTACTTACTATAGATGGAGACAGTTACTCGGCTAAACTCTATAAGGTTGAGGAGATGTTCAACAACGAAGTGGTGCAAACCTTTACTCCGAGTGGTCCCTTCAAAGAAAACGGGGTAACGTATTTGCAGGAATACACGAATTTCATTGTTCAGAGTTGGGACGGGGGCTATCCAAGATACTTTGTTAAGAACCTTCCCGTAGGCGATAATAATGCCTCTTGCAACCTTTTGAAGGAGAAGGACGGGTACTCGGTGTTTGAATGTTATTTTTTCACCGATAATACCAAGAAGGAGAACTGCGAATGGTTCGATAACTTTAATTGGGTAGATATCTATCAGGACAAAGCTGGCTATTTATACCGATTTGGAGATGATGGTACCGCCGTGGAACTGTCCCGTACTAAAAACAGCCAGGGGAAATGGGTATATTGGGATTGCCTGAGGGCCTATTACAAGTTCGCATATAAAATAGGGGCGCCGGACCCCTCCGATGAACAATAACTAATTCATTGATTTCTGCTATCTTTGCAGCATGAACCTGCTGCTGCTCGTTGCCCTATCCATTGCCGTCAAAGGCGTGTCCTTCACCCCCATGGAGGTGGAGCGGTTGCCGGAGTTGAACATCCCCCGGCAGGCACACAGTCTGCACTATGCAGGCGGTGAGTACACGGTGATTGGCGGGCACACCACGGGCTTTGTGCCCACGCCCACGGCCGAATACTACCGCGGCGGCAAGTGGCACACGGTGAACACCCTGTACCCGCACGACGCCGGCTTTTCTACGCAGCTGGGAAACGGAGACATCCTCACAGGCGGCGGATACGCAGAGGCCTTTGGCGTGGGCCAGACCTGGGGCGTGGAAGTGTATCATCCCGCCTCGCACAGCTTTTCCTACCTTCCCACCCTGGACAACAAGCGCACCCACGCCACGGCGTTGGAGATGGCCGACGGGCGCATCCTGGTGGCCGGCAACTGGTACGGGCCGGACGCCCTGGAATGCAGCACGGCGGGAGAGCCGTTTACTACGCTCAAGCCCCTTCAGCCCCGCAATCTACCCTACCTGCTGCAAGTGGCCCCAGACAACGTCTACATCTTTGGCGCAACGGACCATTACGGGAATCCGCTGGAAGGCGGCTGGGTGGAACAACTCATCGGAGAACCGTTCCAGGAGCCCCTCCTGCAGGAATGGGTCACTGAGAACGGCGCCATGCCCAACCCGTCGGAGCATTATATCCTTGGTGAATATCGTTATTTGATTCCTGTCCGGAAGCAGGACGCTCTGGCCTTCCTAAAGTTGAACAACGGCACCTTTGAGCTGCTGGAGACCGCCCACCCCATTCCCCTGGAAGGCCCTTGGGGCGCCATCGACTGGCAGCATGGACTGGCCGTGGACACCACCGCACAGAGCGCCTGGAAACAGGGGCGGGATGCCCAGGGCAGGCTATACCTGCTGAGCATCGGCTACGGAGAATCTCCCGCTGCAGTGCAGGTGTTCTACAGCGAGCCCCTGGAAGACCTTCCATACAAGGCCGAAGTCCTGGCGCTTTCCGGCGGGCAAGTGCTTCTTGCCGGTGGCGTAAGGGCCGATTCCTACGACGCGCAGGGCACGGTCCTCCTTTGCTACACGCAGGGGAAGCCGCGCAGCACATCCTACTGGCTGGGACTGGCGGTCGGCAGCCTTTTCGCCCTCCTTCTTTGTCTTCTGGGCTGGTATCTGAGTCGCAGGAAAGCATCGGCCCAGGCCGGTTCCGAGAAAGAATTCATCGACCTGCAGAACCAGATTGTCCGCCTGATGGAGGAGGAGCAGCTCTTCCGAAAGAAGGACCTTCGCATCGCCGACATTGCCACGCGGCTGCACACCAACACCACCTATATATCGGCCACCCTGAACAGCGGCCTGGGGATGTCTTTCCCGCGCTTTGTGACATCCTACCGTGTTCGCTATGCGCAGGAGCAGATGCGGCAGCATCCCGAGAAAAAACTGTCCGTGATTAGTGAGGAGGCGGGTTTTGCCAGCGAGAATTCCTTCTTCCGCGCCTTCCGCACCGAGACCGGTCTCACGCCCACGGAGTGGCGGGAGAAACAGGGTTCTTAAAAAATTTTTGTATCTTTGTGCCACTAAAATCTATACTATGGCACTGGAAAATACAACTCCGGAAAGAATTGAGGAGATTGTCCTCAAGCAGAGAGCCTTTTTCGCCACCGGTACCACTCGGGATATCAAGTGGCGCAAACAGCAATTAAAGAACTTCAACAAGGGACTGGCCAAATGGGAAAAGCCGCTGTGCGACGCCCTGTGGCAGGACCTGCACAAGAGCTACGAAGAGGCCTTCATGACCGAACTGGGCCTGGTGTACGGAGAGATTGGAGAAGCCATCCGCAAGGTGGGTAAATGGGCCCGCCGCCAGCGCAAGGGAACGCCCCTTACCGTACTCCCTTCTTCCAGCTACATCGTACGCGAACCGCTGGGCTGCACGCTTATCGTGAGCCCCTGGAACTATCCCGTCCAGCTGATGCTGAACCCCCTGGTGGGTGCTATTTCGGCCGGCTGCACGGCTCTGCTCAAACCCTC
>CAMVJR010000015.1 GCA_947167855.1 uncultured Bacteroidales bacterium | reverse complement strand
GAACACCCTTGAGGCCGGGCTCAAAGATATCGTACAGGCAAATGTTGGGAGTAAGACCAAGCATAGCGGCGGTCTGGACCATGTTGGAACCAATCATTCCAGCAGCACCTACAATCAGGAGTTTTTCGTTAGTTAAAAATTTCATAATAACTAAAATTTATAATTTCAACTTTTTACTTTCAATCCACCTTCATCACAAAAAAACACACCCTACGTTACCCCCTCCCTAAATCCCTCCCTCGGGGAGGGACTTTTGTCGGCCTTCGGCCTCCGATTTTGTTCCCTATTCTTATCTGATGATAAAAGGCGCTTTAAAAAGCAGCCACAAAGATACTAATTTATATGGAAAGATGCGTTGGAATTGACAAAAATGCGTTATCTTTGCGACTGAAAATTGTAACAATTAGTATGGAGCCTCCCAGTCAGGTCAAGTCCAACCAGTTAGCGGGCGTCGGTTCAGACGACCCTCTGTCGCGATTGTATACCCTTGAATGCTAAAAAACCCGGTGCCCTTGGGGCATGCGGGCGGCTTTGTATTGTTGTTCGAACCAAACCATAAATGGGACTTTATTTAAAGAAGAAACTTGACAACGACGCCACCATCGGAGTGTGGCAAATCACAGAATCGGAGGAGGAGCTCACCCGCCTGAGCGCCACCCCCACGGACGAGATGGAAGAGATCTCGTTCATCAAAAGCGAATCGCTTCGCAAGCAGCGCCTGGCCGTGCGCGCCCTCCTGAACGCCCTCTTTGACGAAAAGGTGTACCTGAGCCACCACGACAACGGCAAACCGTACCTGGAGAACAACGCGGTCAATATCTCCATTACCCACACGGAAAAATACGTAGCCGTCATCCTCCACGAGGAAGAAGACTGCGGCATAGATATCGAATCCCTGGACCGGGACTTCTCGGCCGTGGAAAAGAAAGCCCTGAGCGAAGAGGAAATCGAGGACCTCGAGGAAGAGAAGCGCAACGAGCAGCTAGCCATCTACTGGTGCGCCAAGGAAGCCATCTTCAAACTGCTGAGCCGCTACAATGTGGACTTCGCCGAACAAATCGAGATCGAGCGCTTCCGCCCCCGCGGAGAAGGCGAGCTGGAGGCCACCTTCATGGACAAGAACGAGGACGAACAGGACTTCAAACTGGAGTATATGACCTTCGACCGCCACGTCCTGGTTTGGGTGGTAGGAGACTAACTGTTGAAAACTTTTTACCCCGTGTAACACAAGGGTTATATTTTAGAATTTTTAAAAATTAAATATTTTTGTAAGCTGTTAATCTTCAATGAATTAACAGCTTAATTTGTTCTCTGTTGATAACTTTTTCTTGCGAAATCGTGGGAAAGTTGGCCAGAATAGTATAATTTTGTTCCCGAGGGGAAAGGCCCCAGTATTAACACGAACTAGAAACTAGAACTAGACCTATGGTTAAGAGTGTATTAAAACGTGACGGTCGCCGTGTAGATTTCAACAACCAAAAGATTGTTGCGGCCATCCTGAAGGCCATGGATGTGACCGATGCCGGTGAGGATATCGTCCTCGCTGCCCAGATTGCCCAGACGATTTCCGAGCTGGACAAGGATGTCATGACCGTGGAAGAAATCCAGGAAGTAGTAGAAAACCACCTGATGAACAGCCCCCGCCAGGAGGTTGCCAAGGAATATATCCGTTACCGCAACAAGCGTAATATCGCACGTAAGGCCAAGAGTAACGAAATCTTCGAAACCATTATCCAGGCCCAGTCCAACGATATCACCCGTGAGAACGCCAACATGAACGCGGACACGCCCGCGGGCATGATGATGAAGTTTGCCTCGGAAGCTACCAAGAGCTACGTGGACGAGTGCCTCCTGAGCGACCCTGTCCGCGAGGCTGTAGCCAACAACTACATCCATATCCACGATAAGGATTACTATCCCACCAAGTCCCTCACCTGCATCCAGCACCCCCTGGACAAGATCCTTGAGCACGGCCTCAAGGCAGGACACGGCGAGTCCCGTCCCGCCAAGCGCATCGAGACCGCCAGCGTGCTGGCCTGCATCTCCATGGAAACCGTCCAGAACGAGATGCACGGTGGCCAGGCCATCCCTGCCTTCGATTTCTATCTGGCACCCTACGTGCGCAAGACCTTTGAAGAAGAGGTGGACAAGGCAGCCGACCTGTTCAACGCAGACCTCGCAGACGTGAAGGAAAAGAAGGTGGACGATTATATCAAGAGAGACCTGATTGGCCTCCAGGGGAAAGACCGCGCCTACCAGCACGCCATCAACCAGACTGTAAACCGCGTACACCAGGCCATGGAAGCCTTTGTTCACAACATGAACACCATCCACAGCCGTGGCGGCAACCAGGTTGTGTTCTCCTCCATCAACTACGGTACCGATACGTCGGCAGAAGGCCGCTGCATCATCCGTGAGATCCTGAACACCACCTACGAGGGCGTGGGCAACGGCTCCACCGCCATCTTCCCCATCCAGATCTGGAAGAAAAAGCGGGGCGTTTCCTACCTGCCGGAAGATCCTAACTATGACCTCTATAAATTTGCCTGCAAGGTTTCGGCCCGCCGTTTCTTCCCCAACTTCCTCAACCTGGACGCCACCTACAACCAGGACGAGGCCTGGAAAGCAGACGATCCCAAGCGTTACGAGCACGAGGTAGCCACCATGGGTTGCCGCACGCGCGTGTACGGTAATAAGTTCGGTCCCAAGACCTCCATCGGCCGCGGTAACCTGAGCTTCACCACCATCAATATCGTAAAACTGGCCATCGAGGCCATGAACGAGGAGTCCGACAAGAACCTCCGCATCCAGAAGTTCTTCAAGAAGCTGGATTGGGCCCTGGACATTGCCGCCCGTCAGCTCAACGAGCGTTACGAGTTCCAGAAGACCGCCCTCAAGAAGCAGTTCCCGCTGCTGATGGCCGGCCTCTGGCTGGGCAGCGAAAAGCTGGAAGACAACGACACCATCGAGTCCGTCATCAACCAGGGTACCCTGTCCATCGGCTTCATCGGCCTGGCCGAATGCCTGATCGCCCTTGTTGGCAAACACCATGGAGAAAGCGAAGAAGCCCAGGAGCTGGGTCTCCGCATCATCTCCCACATGTCCGAGAAGATCAACGGCTACGCCGAGACCTTCCAGCACAACTTCACCTTCCTGGCCACTCCGGCAGAAGGCCTCTCCGGCAAGTTCACCAAGCGGGACAAGAAGACCTTCGGCGTGCTGCCCGGCATCACGGACAAGGACTACTACACCAACTCCAGCCACATTCCGGTGTACTATCACTGCACTCCGGAGCACAAGGCCAAGATTGAGGGCCCGTACCACAAGTACGAGAACGCCGGCCACATCTTCTATGTAGAAGTAGACGGTGACGCCACCCACAACCCCGAGGCCATCATGCGCATCGTGGACCTCATGGACAAGTACGACATTGGCTACGGCTCCGTGAACCACAACCGCAACCGCTGCATGGACTGCGGCTACGAGAACGCCGACGACAACCTCACCGAGTGCCCCCACTGCCACGGTCATCACATTGACACCCTGCAGCGCATCACCGGTTACCTGGTAGGTACCACCGACCGCTGGAACTCCGGTAAACTTGCCGAATTACACGACCGAGTGATTCACAAATAGCCGGCGGCTATTTGTAAATCAAAGATTTATTCACGTTACCCCTCCCCGAAACCCCCTCCCTCGGGGAGGGGACTTATTATGAAGATTCGAGTTTTAGAGATTCTGCACCAGACAATGGCCGACGGACCTGGTTTCCGGACGGCCATTTACTGTGCCGGCTGCAAGCATGCCTGCAAGGGCTGCCACAACCCCGAGAGCTGGGATTTCAAGGCGGGCCGATGGATGGACGTGGAAGAACTGCTGGAGGTCATCAAGTCCGACGACCTGTCGGATGTAAGCTTCAGCGGCGGAGACCCCTTCTACCAGGTAGAGGCCTTCACGGAGCTGGCACGCCGCATCAAGGAAGAGACCCACAAGACCATCTGGTGCTGGACGGGCTTTACCCTGGAGGAAATCCAGGCCTCGGCCCAGCTGTCGCAGCTTCTGCCCTATCTGGATGTGCTGGTAGACGGTCCCTTTATCCTGGAACAGCGGGACACGGACCTTCTGTTCCGCGGCAGCCCCAACCAGCGTATCATCTATTTACACGGAAAGCCGCCGGAGGATGACATCCCCGGTACCGTAGCGCTGGAACCTTTGCGCTAGCGCTTTAACCAGTTTTCGGGATTTTGGGGGTCTGAACCCTTCCACAATTCAAAGTGGAACAGGTCTTCCCCGCCAATGGTATCCACCGTGCCCACTTCCTGGCCGGTGGTTATTTTTTGTCCGGCCTTGACCGACACGGAGCGGAGCTTGCTGTAGAGGGTGAAGTACTCTCCGTGGTTGACCAGCACGCACTGGTTATAGCCGGGCAGCACCACAATCTGGCTCACGGTGCCGTTGAACACGGCTTTGACCGGAGCTCCGCGGCGCACCACCAGCGTGACGCCGTTGTTCTGGGGCAGCTGGACGTTCTGGTACACCGGATGGAAGTGCTTGCCAAAGCGCTCCACAATGGTGCCTTCTACCGGCCAGGGCAGTTTGCCCTTGTTGGCGGCGAACTCGTTGGAGAGCTTGGTATCGATGGTGGTGGAAGTGGTCTTGGAGCCGCTGCTGCTCTTCTTCTTGCCGCCACTGGCGGTCTGCTTCTTGGTCTGCTGGCGGATGAGGTCGGCTATCTTGCGGTTGAGTTCTTCCTTCTGGCGGTTCTTCTCCTTGAGCTGCTTCTCGTAGGTCTTGCGGTCCTTCTTGAGCTTGTTCACCATCTTGGAGGCGTCGCCTTCTTCCGAACGCAGCTGCGTGCGCTCGTCCACCACCTTCTTCCGGACCGTTTCGGCCTCGGCCTTTAATTTATTAAGGCGGGTTTTCTGCACCTGAAGCTCTTCTTCGGCCTCTTTCAACTTGAGGGCCTGCTGGTTCATCTGGGCCGACAGGTTGCGCAGGTACCCGAAGCGGTTGAAAGCCTGTCCCACGGAGTTGCTGGACAGCACGTACATGTACCACAGGCGGCTGTCACGGTTCTTGTAGGCGCCCTTTACCAGGCGGGAATAGTAGTAGGCCAGGGTGTCGCGGCGGGCCTGGACGCGGTTAAGCTCCTTCTGACAGATGCGCAGGGAGTCGTTCAGGAGCTTGAGGGTTTGGTCGTAGCTGGCAATGAGCTGCTCGCGGGCCGATATCTTGCGCCGTACCAGGGTAAGGCTGCTGAGGGCCTCCGAGCTGCTCTTGCTGTTCTGGCTGAGTTTGCGGTTGAGGAGTTCGATGTCTTTCTCCAGCTGGGCGCGCTGGCTTTCCAGGCGCTTCACGGACGAGTTCTGCGCCCCGGCGCCGATGGCGCAGAGGAGCAGGAGCCCTATGAGGAGAAACTTTCTCATTGCTTTTTGGCGGCATCGTCCAGGCGCTGGGCCTGGTTGCGGTAGACTTTGGCGGTATCGGCCTCTCCCAGGGCCTCCAGCACGGTGGCATAGTGGCGCAGGATGACGGCGCTCTCTTTGCCGCCGTAGAGCATGGCGTGCTTAAAGAAGGGCTTGGCCTCCAGATCCTTTCCCATCAGGTGCAGGATCCAGGCAAAGGTATCCAGGTACGTGGCGTTGTCCGGTTCCTGCTCTACCGTTTTCTTGGACATGGTATACGCCTTCTTGAGCTCTTTCCCCTCCAGGCTCAGGTAATACGCATAGTTATTGAGGACCGGAGCGTAATTGGGGTTGATCTTGAGGGCGTTCTTGTAGGCTTTGTAGGCGTTCTTGGAGTCTCCCAGGGAGTGATAGGCGTCTCCCAGCTGGCTCCAGGCGTTGA
This sequence comes from uncultured Bacteroidales bacterium, assembly GCA_947167855.1. Taxonomy (GTDB): domain Bacteria; phylum Bacteroidota; class Bacteroidia; order Bacteroidales; family UBA932; genus Cryptobacteroides. The sequence continues at coordinate 19,141 of CAMVJR010000015.1, read as the reverse complement.
CGCAGATGTTCTTGTCCTTGGGATAGCGGTCCAGCAGCATCTTGCTGGTAGTTACGATGGCATCGTAGTCTTCCAGGTTGTAGCTGCCCAGGTTGGCGTAATCCAGGAAGGCCAGCTCGTCAAAGCGGGTGTAGGCCTGCATGGCCAGGTCCCGCATTTCTTCCCACTGGCTCTGCAGCTGCAGATACTGCATATAGGTGGCCGTATGCTGGATGCTGCCGGGATAGAGCTGGGCGTTCTTCCGGAACCACTTGCCAGCCTCCTCTTCCCGCCCGGTACTATAATAATACGTGCCGATGGTGGAGATGAGGGTGCTGTCTGTAGGATGGGCGGCCGAAGCCTTGAGGGCCAGGGAGTCAAAACCGGCCCGGTGGATCTGGAGGATCTTGGGGTCCAGGGAACGGGTGAGGTTGCCCAGGTACATGCTCTTGCTCTGGACCGGCACGTCCTCCGAAGAGAAGAAGGGCTCCAGGGTCTTGAAATAGTCCGGATAGCGGCGCAGATGGCGGTACACCTCCGACTTGCCCAGGATGGCGGGAACATAGCCGCTGTCCAGCGACAGGGCTTCCTCGTAGCGCACCAGGGCCAGGGAGTCCTTGTAGTCGGCCAGGTAGAAATCTCCCAGCATGGACAGGACCGAGGGCACGGAGTACTGCTCGTTGAACTTTTCCAGGAGGGCGGCTCCTTCTTCCTGCCGGCCCATGGCGGTGTAGACGTCGTATCGGGTGCGGATCACTTCTTCCGAAAGACCGCGCTGCTTCTCAATCTCGTCCAGGGCGGTGAGGGCCTTCTCGTATTGCTGGTTCTGGAGATAGAGGTCCAGCAGGTCGTAATGCGTGCCGTTGTTGTCCGGGAAATCCCGGACCATGGCCTCGTAGAGTTCGATTCCCTTCTGGGGCTGGTCCTGGAGGATCTGCAGACGGGCCTGCAGCCGGCGGTACCAGTAGTTGGTGCTGTCCAGGGCCACGGCCTTCTCACTGGCCTGCGTAGCGGCAGCCAGGTCTGTATCCCGCAGGGCCGACAGGGCCAGGTAGTACCAGACGGCGTCGTTGCCGGGCTGGGCCACCGAAAGGGTGTGCAGCAGCTGGCGTGCCTGTTTGTTTTGACCGTTGGTATAGAGGGTGACCGCATCCACCAGATTGGCGTCCGTTTCCTGGGCGGGAACGGGGAGCGCGCAAAAACACGCAAGAACTAGGGTCACGAGGATTTTTTTCATTTTGCAAAAATACGGGTTTTTCTTATATTTGTTCTCCACTAAAACAAATTTCGGACCCCTTTTGAAACGTTTTTGGTCAAATCTGCATCTTATACAGTGGACAAGAGATGAAGAATCTCCTGGCGGAGCATCGTCCCCGGAGCGGCTGGCCGCCGCTTGCAAGGAGGGAGACCGCGGCGCCCAAAAGCGTTTGTTTGATTCCCTGGCCCCCAAGATGATGGCGGTTTGCCTTCGGTATATGGGCAATCGGGAAGACGCGGAAGATGTTCTGCAAGAAGGATTTATCTCTTTGTTTACCAAGTTGGGCAGTTATGAAGGAGCAGGCTCCTTCGAAGGGTGGGCAAGAAGAATCTTTATCAACACTGCACTGATGCATCTCAGAAAAACAGATGCCCTGGGCCTGAGCGACGATATCAGCGAAGCCCACGGCCTGTTTACAGAAGAAGCCACGCCCCTTGAGAAAATGGGGTATAAGGAACTGGTCCGGCTCATAGAAGCCCTGCCTCCAGACGCCCGAACGGTCTTCAACATGTATGTAGTGGAAGGTTATTCCCACAAGGAAATCGCCCAGGAACTGGGATGCACGGAAGCCACCTCGCGCTCCAAATTGCAACGCGCAAGGCTTCGCCTGCAGGAAATGATAAAAGAAGCAAAATGACAGAGAAAGAATTCGACATACAAGTAAGGAACCTCTTACAGAACGCTCAGGAGCCCGTCTCTCCCAAGGTTTGGGAGGGCGTGGAAGCCGCGCTTAACAAGCCGGCCCGCGTGATCCCGCTGCGTTTCTGGGGTTACGCCTGCGCCCTGGCTGCCGCTGCGGCCGTTGCGCTCTTCGTGTTCCTGAAGCCCGCCGCCCCTGTTGTAGAACCCGCACATTCTAACCCTTCTATATTTATGTCTGAGGCATCCGGGGAAACGGTGCCCCAAACGGAGGTTGTTCCCGTCCAGGAAGAAACTCCCGTCCAGCTGGAACAGCTTCCCCGGAGAAGACCTCTTCTGCTAGCCCAGGCACAGCCGACCGTTACTGAGGAGTCTGCTCCGGTTATCGAGGAGGAAGCTCTCGTTGCAGAAGAGGCTCCCGTTGTGGAGGAAGCCCCCGCTATGGAGGAGCAAGCCCCCGTATCGGCCCTTACCCAGAAGCCACAGGAAAATGACCAGACTCTGCTGAACCAGATGGCCTTTGAAGAAGAAAAGGCCTCCCGTCCGGCAGCCGGTGGCGTTTCCCTTACGGCTTTTGGCAACGTGCAGGGAGCGCAGCGGGGTGGTATCCACGGAGATTTCCACCGCTATGGCGCCCCGGCCCTCAACGCCGGCGTGGGCATCTACAATGAAACCCCGGAGGTCCGCTTCAGCCTGCCGTTCTCGGCCGGTCTGGGCGTACAGTTCAACCTCAACCAGCACTGGGCCCTGGGCACCGGCATCCGCTACACCAACCTGCAGCGCACGTTTGTGGGAGACTTCAAGGGAGAAGGCTTCTACCTGGCCCAGACGGACATTGACAACCAGCAGCACTGGCTGGGCGTACCTGTGAACGTGTATTACAACTTTGTCAACACCAACCGCTGGCGCATCCACGCCTTTGCGGGCGGGTCGGCCGAATGGTTGCTGGACAACCACTTCCTCATTCACAGCAGCCCCAGCGACATCCACCACCACATGAAGGGTGAGTACACCCAGTGGTCCGGTGCCGCCGGTCTGGGCGTAGAGTTCAAGATTACCCCGTTCCTGGGTCTCTACATTGACCCCAGCTTCCGCTACTTCTTTAACACAGAGCGTCAGCCGCGGTCCCTGCGCACCATCCAGCCTCTCCGCTTTGACCTGGAGGCCGGCCTGCGCTTCTCTTTTGGAAAATAAGATTAATCAGGATAGATCCCAAAGAAGGCCGATCCACTGCCCGACATAGCGGCATAGATCGCGCCTTTTTTGTATAGTTCCGCCTTTACGGACGCCAGGGCCGGATACTTGACAAACACGGTTTGCTCAAAGTCGTTTTCCAGGCAGTCCTTCCAGCTGCTCACCGGACGGTGCAGGATCTCTTTCAGCGGAACTTCCGGCTCCCGGGGGACGATGCCCCGGTATGCATCGGCCGTAGAGACGGCTATGCCTTCCGGAATGAACACTTCTATGTGATATCCCTTCATATCCAACTCAAAGGGCTCCAGCACTTCTCCTCGGCCGCTTCCAAACATGGGGCGGTTGTAGATAAAGAAAGCGCAGTCGCTGCCCAGTTGAGCGGCATAGGAAGCCAGTTCCTGGTCCGTCAGATCCAGGTTGACCAGGGTGGAGATCATTCTTAGGGCAAAGGCGGCGTCCGAGGAGCCGCCGCCCAGGCCGGCCCCCACCGGAGAGAGTTTCTCCAGGTAAATCTTCATGGGAGGGAGATCATAGTGGGCACTGAGCAGGAAATACGCCTTGGCCGTGAGGTCCTTGAGGGGATCCCAGTCCACGCCTTCCCGGCGGGCCAGGGTGATCATGAGCTTTCCGTCTTCTGAGATGGCCTGGGTGAGGGAAGGATAGCGCTCCCGGAGGTCCGAGAGGATGCGGCTGTAGTCGTCTCCGGTGATGATCTCCAGGCGGTCGGCTATGCCGGGGTAGGGCAGGAAGAGGGTCTCCAGGTCGTGGTACCCGTCTTCCCGTTTCCGAAGGACCTTCAGTCCCAGGTTAATCTTGACGTTGGGATAGCAAATCATGTTCACAAATTTAATCAAGAATCGTAAGAAACACACAAAATACCGTCTCAAACAACACAACTTTTTTTACGATTGTAGGATTTCTCGCCTCCTTTTCCCACCTTGCCAGCCACAAAACTTGTGAGCTATGCGTAAGTTGATTGGACTACTAAGCCTTGTATGCGCCTTCTCCTGCCAGGAACCGCTGGTGGACTCCCTCCCCCGTTATATGCGGGAGCAGGGCCGCCACTCCCAGGTGGTGCCCGGGGACACATCGGCCCGCCCGGTGCCCGGCACGGATCCTTCGCTGCCGGAGTATGTGCCTACCGTCTATGCCACAGCCCTGCATTTCCGGGACTCGGTGAACTGGCGCCTGGACAGTCTGGGTGCAGCGGACGTCCTTTTTTTTAAGGATGGCGAACTGGTGCAGCGCGTGCCCGTTCCGTCGCCGCCCGACCCGGAGCGCCACCGCATCTGGCACGGCCAGCTGTGGACCGACTACACCGACGGGAACGAGACCGTGCTCCTATGCAACGGGACCGAGCGCTTCCGCTACCAGGGAGAAGAGCAGCTACGGGGCTTTCTCATTGTGGATGGGGATGTTCACACCCTTGGACAAAGCCCGGGAAACGGCGGATTCTCTTACCGGATCAACGGCAAGACCGTCTTTTCCCGAGACAAGGGCAGTGTGCTGGGAAACCCCTCCTCCGGGGCCTGGGAAGGCGGTGCGCTGTACCGGGACGGGGAGGAGATTTACTACAGCTGTCGCATCGGCCGGGATTATCACGTGATGCAGGGGGGCCAGACCTTCCGCATCATCCCCGCCGGTTCTTCCGACGCCCTGTACGACCTGAGGGTCCGCGGGGGACACCTCTGGCGGGCCGAAAAGCACGCTGGCACGCTGGTCCTGCTGTGCGATGACCGGGTGGCGTCCCTGAGCTTTTCGGCCACAGACCTGCTCTCCTGCCAGCTGGTTCCTTCCGGCGACCAGGCCGTGATCCTGGGCAAAGGTCGCATGGGAGGCGGCTGGTTTTCCTTCTGGATGGCTCCTTTCGATACCGGAATACCCATCACCAAGGGAATGGGCCGATCGGCCCAAAGCGAACTGTGCTACCGGGATCCCAACATCTTCTTTGCCGATGTCAATGCCGATGGATTCCTCCATCAGCTCCTGCTGGACGGCGTAGATGTGGGCATTCCCACCAACACCTTCTCCTGTCCCCTGCCCCTGGCCCTCTATCCGGCCAAGGGCCACTATGCCGCCGCCCTTACCCGGAACGGAGAGGGGCCCCATCTCCTCTTGTACGACGGGAAAACGGTTCCCCTTTCCTTCAACGGCTATTTCACCTCTGTCATCATTGAATAAAAACTATGCTGGTCAACATTCACGGGGCCAAATGCGTGGGCATTGAGGCCGTTCCAGTGACCGTCGAGGTCAACATCACCCTGGGCATAGGCATACACTTGGTCGGCTTGGCCGATGCCGCGGTCAAGGAGAGCCTCCTGAGAACCGTCACGGCCCTGCAGGCCAAAGGCTTCCACGTGCCGGGAAAAAAGATTGTGATTAACCTGGCGCCGGCCGATATGCACAAGCAGGGCAGCGGCTACGACATTCCCATCGCGCTGGGCATCATTGCCGCCTCCGAGCAGCGTTCGCTTCCGATTCTGGAAGAGTATCTCATGATGGGAGAACTGGGCCTGGATGCCAGCGTAAGACCGGTAAGCGGGGCCCTCCCCATGGTGGAACTGGCCCGGAAACTGGGCTACAAGGGTTGTATCCTGCCCGAGGAAAGCGCCCTGGAGGCTGTGGATTACACCGACACGCTGCTCTTTGGCGTACGCACCCTGGACGACGTCCTGCGCATCCTCTCCGGGGACGAGGACGTGTCGGACCTCCTGATCTGGAATACCGAAACGTACCACCGGGCACGGACCCGGCAGCCGTCAAAGGAAAACGGCTATATGGATTTTGCCCAGATCCTGGGCCAGGAGGGAGCCAAGCGCGGGGTGGAAATTGCCTGTGCAGGAGGGCACAACGTTCTTCTTATTGGGGCCCCCGGGAGTGGGAAGAGTTCCATTGCCAAGGCGCTGGCGGGCATCCTGCCGCCCATGACGCGGGAAGAGAGCGCCATCACCTCCAAGGTGTATTCGGTGGCGGGCCGATCCAGCGGCGGCGTGGGACTCATGCGCACGCGGCCCTTCCGGGCGCCGCACATATCGGCCTCCAAGGCGGCCATGCTGGGGGGCGGCAGCGGCGACAACATCCTGCCCGGGGAGGTCTCCCTGGCCACCAACGGGGTGCTCTTTGCCGATGAATTCTGCGAAGCTCCCAAATCTACCCTGGAGGCCCTGCGGGGTCCCATGGAAGACCGCAAGGTGACCATCTCCCGCCTCAAGGCCAAGATTGAGTACCCGGCCTCCTTCATGCTGGTGGCGGCCTCCAATCCCTGCCCCTGCGGATATTACGGGGAGGGCGACCGCTGCACCTGCACCCCGGGCCAGCGCCTCACCTACCTCTCCAAGCTCTCGGGGCCAATTATGGACAGAATAGACATCCAGCTCTGGGTTCATCCGGTGGAGACCACGGTGCTGGTGCGGGGCGGGAAGGCGGAGGCATCGGCCCAGATTGCGGAGCGGGTGCTGCGCGCGAGGGAAATCCAGCGGGAGCGCTTCGAGGGCAGCGGCATCTTTACCAATGCCGAGATGTCTTCCAAGCAGCTGGAGACCTTCTGTCCGCTGGACGAGGCCTGCATGGTGCTGCTGGAGCGGCTCATTGACAAGCTGGGGCTCAGCGCCCGGGCCTACACGCGCATCATCAAGATTGCCCGCACCATTGCCGATCTTTCCGGCGGCGGCCCCATTCTTCCCGCTCACCTGTCCGAAGCCGCCAGTTACCGCTTCTTGGACAGGCGGAATATCCTGGATTTGTAGTATCTTTGTGGCATGAAACACGAGATTGTCATAGCGGGTCTGGAAGACCTGGAGCGGGCGGCCAAGGAGTTCTTGGGCGCCATCGGCGGCAACACGCTCATTGCGTTTTATGCGCCCATGGGGGCCGGGAAGACCACTTTCACCACCGCCCTCTGCAAGGTGCTGGGCGTACAGGAAGACGCCGTAAGCTCCCCCACTTTTGCCATCGTCAACGAGTACCGCGGCGGCCTGGGACAGCCCATCTTCCACTTTGACTTCTACCGCATCGAAAACCCGGCCGAAGCCCTGGACATCGGCCTGTATGACTATCTGGATTCCGGTTATCTGTGTCTGATGGAATGGCCGGAAAACATTGAAGGCCTCTTACCGGAAGAGACCCTCAAGATTTCTATTTCCGTGCAGCCGGACGGTTCCCGTCTGGTGAGCTGGGAAGACTAAAGACTCCTTACCGCCGCCTCCATTTCTTCTTCCCTTCCGGCCGGAATCACCGGGGACAGGAAGGAAAGCATCTGGAGCATGCGGGCCTCGGCTTCGGGGATGCCTCGGGAGCGCATGTAGAAAAGTTCATCGGGATTGAGCTGCCCCACGGTGGCGCCGTGGGAGCACTTGACGTCGTCTGCGTAAATCTCCAGCTGGGGTTTGGTTTCCACCTTGGCCTCCGGCGTCAGCACAATATTGTGGTTTTCCTGGTAGGCTTCGGTCTGCTGGGCGTCCGGGGCCACCACGATGGTGCCGTCAAAGTGCACCTGGGCCTGCCCGCCGGCAATGCCGTTGATGAGCTGGGTGCTCTTGCAGCCAGCCGCCCTGTGATGCATCACAATGCGGAAATTCACTTTTTCATCGGCCCGGCAAAGGTAGAGGGCCTTGATGTGGGCCTCAGCGCCCGGGCCCACGAGGTCGATGCCCAATTCTATGTCACGGCTCTCCCCCGGCAGCACCACAAACTGAAGCTCCAGCTTTTCGCCGGCCTTCACCTGGTACTGTCCCGCAGGAGGTGCGATATAATGTCCGTGGCCCATGCTAGAACTGGTCAAATCCTTTGGATTCAATGGCTTCTATGAGTTCGCGGCCGCCGGTTTTCACAATGCGGCCGGCCTTGAGCACGTGCACCACGTCCGGCTGCACATATTCAAGGAGTTTGTGGTAGTGCGTAATGATGATGGCGCTCTTCTGCGGGCTGCGGAGGGTGTTCACTCCGTCGGCCACAATCTTGAGGGCGTCCACGTCCAGGCCGCTGTCGGTCTCGTCCAGGATGGAGAGGTCCGGCTCCAGCAGGGCCATCTGGAAAATCTCGTTGCGCTTCTTTTCGCCTCCGGAGAAGCCCACGTTTACCTCGCGTTTGGCAAATACCGTCTTCATCTGCACCAGGGCCATCTTTTCCTTCATCAGCTTGAGGAAGTCTCCGGCTTTCATTTCGGCCTGTCCCTGGGCCTTGCGCTTGGCGTTGACGGCGGCCTTCATGAAGGCCGTGATGGTAACGCCGGGAATCTCAATGGGGTACTGGAAACTCAGGAAAAGGCCGGCCCAGGCGCGCTCCTCGGGGGTCATGGCCAGCAGGTCCTGTCCCTTGTAAAGGATGCTGCCCTCGGTGACTTCGTAGTCCGGACGGCCCGTCAAAACCGCGCTCAGCGTGCTCTTTCCGGCACCGTTGGGGCCCATGACGGCATGCACCTCACCGGGGTTGATATCCAGGTCTATTCCCTTGAGGATTTCCTTGTCCCCAATGCGGGCGTGCAGGTTTCTGATCTCAAGCATTTCTTCTGTAGAGTTTAATCCAGGTGATGAGCGACCACAGGCCGTTCACCAGGTACAAGGCACATACAATAGGCATAAATACATTGCCCACGCTCAGGTGCAGGATAATCTGGGTCACGTTGACCGCCAGCCATACCAGCCAGCAGTCCCACTTCTTGAGGGAACTCAGCAGCTGGGCCAGCAGGATGAGGGCGGTAACCACGGAATCCAGATAGGGATGAGGGTCGGTGGGGAAGAGGGTATCCAGCAGCCAGCCCCAGGCAAAAGCCACCAGCAGTACGCCCAGCACGCAGAGAACACGCTCCCTTCCGGTTAGCATGGACACGCGGAGGGCCCGGTGGTCCTGCGAGCTGCGCTCGGAGCTCTTGGGATGCGTCCAGCGGTAGTGGCCCATGATGTTGATGGCCAGCGACACCGGCTGCAGCATCAGGTTGGCATAGAGGTTCTTGTTCCAGAAAAGCAGGAACAGGGCGGCCGTGTACAGGTAGCCCACCCAGAAATTGTATTTGGAGTTTCGGCCGGCCAGGAACACACAGATGAGTCCCAGCACCGAACTTACCAGGTCAATGAGGACGACCGGACGTCCGGCCAGTTCAAACAGTATTAAATCTAAATATTCCATTATCCTACAGATCCTTCAAGGGATACTTGCAATAGTTTCTGTGCCTCAACGGCAAATTCCATGGGCAGGCGGCTCAGCACCTCGCGGGCATAGCCGTTCACGATGAGCCCTACGGCATCTTCCGGGCCGATTCCCCGCTGGTTGCAGTAGAAGAGCTGGTCCTCCGAAATCTTGGAAGTGGTGGCTTCGTGCTCCACCGTGGCCGAAGGGTTCTGGCTCTGGATGTCCGGGAAGGTATGGGCGCCGCAGCGCGAGCCGATGAGGAGGCTGTCACACTGGGAGTAGTTGCGGGCGTTCTGGGCGTTCTTGCCCATGCGCACCAGGCCGCGGTAGCTGTTCTGGCTCACGCCGGCCGAGATGCCTTTGGAGACAATGCGGCTGCGGGTGCCCCGGCCCAGATGGATCATCTTGGTGCCGGTATCGGCCTGCTGATGGTTATTGGTAACCGCCACGGAGTAGAACTCCGAGCTGCTGTAATCTCCTTTCAAGATGGTGGAAGGGTATTTCCAGGTAATGGCGCTGCCGGTTTCCACCTGGGTCCAGCTCAGATGGCTGCCGTCGCCTTTGCAGATACCTCGCTTGGTCACCAGGTTCAGGATGCCTCCCTTGCCGTCGGCGTCTCCGGGGTACCAGTTCTGCACCGTGGAGTACTTGACATCGGCCCCTTTTTCTACAACAATCTCCACCACGGCGGCGTGGAGCTGCTGCTCGTCCCGCATGGGGGCGGTGCAGCCTTCCATATAGCTCACATACGAATCTTCATCGGCCACAATGAGCGTGCGCTCAAACTGACCGGTGCCCTTGGCGTTGATGCGGAAATAGCTGCTGAGTTCCATGGGGCAGCGGACGCCCTTGGGGATATAGCAGAAGGAGCCGTCTGAGAAAACGGCGCTGTTGAGGGCGGCAAAATAGTTGTCGGAGGCCGGCACCACGGAGGCCAGGTACTTGCGCACCAGGTCCGGATGCTCTTTCACGGCCTCCGAGAAGCTGCAGAAGATGATGCCTTTCTCTGCCAGGGTCTTTCTGAACGTGGTAGTGACGGACACGGAATCAAACACGGCGTCCACGGCCACCACACCGGCCAGCACGTCCCGCTCCTGGAGCGGAATGCCCAGCTTGTCAAAGGTTTCGGCCAGTTTGGGGTCTATCTCCTTGGGGCGGTCCTTGTCTTTCTTGGGGGCTGCGAAGTAGATAATGTCCTGGAAATCAATCTCCGGCATGTCCAGATGCGCCCAATGCGGCTGCGGCATAGCCTGCCACTTGCGCAGCGCATCCAAGCGGAATTCCAGCAGCCACTCCGGCTCCTCTTTCCGGGCCGATATCAGGCGCACAATCTCCTCGTTCAGTCCCTTGGGGATGAACTCCTGCTCCACATCCGTCACAAAGCCTTCTTTGTATTCTCCGGAGGTAAACTGCTGTATGATCTTTTTGTCTTCGGACATAGGAGTGCAAAGATACAGCTTTTTCCGGATATTTATTGGGTGGGGGGCAGGTTGTCCAGGTTGATGCAGACGGGCTTGTCCACGCCGTAGCCCACCCAATAACCCAGGGCGCCGTTGACATTGCCCAGCATGGCGGTCCCGGATTCAATATTAAAGGTGTTGGCGTAAAGGATGGTCTCGTAGTGCTTCCAGAAAGCGTACGCCTCCTGGTCCAGCGTGCACAGTTTTACCCAGAAATCGCCTTCCGTGCGGATATTGGGAATACTGATGAAGTCCGTAAGGCGCAGGGAGCTAAACAGGAAGAACTCCGTATAACCGTTGAGCTTCTCGTCGTCGGTCAGGGCCAGACACGAATGATGGTAATGCGATTCGAAGGCCATGGCGCGGGTGAGGACCTTGTAATTATTCCCCTTCTGGGGCGGATCGGTGAAGCCGCACACCACAACGCACGTACTGTCCTTCACCTCACCCACATAAACGGTATCGATGGGTACCGGTTCGGGTAGGGTGGTCTTGGCGGTGGCCACATAGTCCTTGTATTCTACCTTGAGCTCGTAGGTTTTTCCCGTTTTCCCCGTTATTTTGCTGGAGGAGAACACATAGGGAGGGAAATAATTCTGGTCCACGAAGCCGGTCAGGACCACCGTGGTGTCTCCGTCGCTCACCGTAACTCGGGCCCATTTGGCCAGGTTTTCCACCAGGTTGGCGAGGGAAATCTCCTTCCCCATCTCTACCTCAAAGGATTCGGAGACCCGCACCATGGGGTGGCCTCCGGTTTCGATCCAACCTTCCACCACCAGGCGGGGCTCACTCTGCGGGATGGTCTTTGAGCACGAAAGCGGCAGCAACAAAGCCAGACTCAGTATGATAATAACACTCTTTTTCATGATCAGAAGGTATGGAAAATGGCAACGGCAGGAAGGAACCGGAGCTGAAGGTCAAAGGTACGGTAGGAGTAGGTCATGTTCTTACTGTTAAGATGCGATCCCAGCCCCAGATGGTTCACTTTTCCCAGCACATTGTAAACAGATACGTTGATGCCGCTCTTTCCCTTGGGGCCTTTCCGGAAATACCAGTTGGCCGAAATGTCCATACGGGAATAGTACGGCAGACGGGCCGAGTTGTACTCCCCGTACTCGGCCACAATCCGTCCTCCCATCAGGTACATGGACTTGGGCGGGGTATAAGGCGTGCCGGATGCCAGCACGTAGGAACCACCGATGTCAAACCGGCCGAAATCATACGTGAGAACGATGTCCAGCTCGTGCGGGCGGTCGTGTGCTCCGGGATGCTCTCCCTTCTTGTACTGGTCGTCAAAGGTGCGCAGGCTACGGGAATAGGCGTAACTGATCCAGCCGGTCAGATGGCCCTTGGTCTTCTGGAACATGATGTTAGCTCCATAAGCCCGTCCGCTTCCGGGGGCTACGCTGGTGGACAGGGTGTATCGGCCTGTAACAATGTCAAGGAGGTCTCCCACATACTCCAACTGATTATACAGCTGACGGTAGTATAGCTCGGAAGAGAGGGTAAACATTCCACCAGGCGTTGTATAATTGTAGGAAAGGGAGACATTGTGGGACCACTGGGGACGCTGGATGGCACCGGCGGCTACCCAGAATTCTGCGGGAATGCCCATGTTGGTCAGACCCACCTGGAACAGGTTCTGCCGCTTGAGTTCATAGCGGAGCTCCATTTTTCCTCCTTCCAGGAAGTCTGCGGTGATACCGGCCTCCGGAGTGGCGCCAAAGAAGCTCTTCTTCTCCGGACTCAGGTACCAGTGCAGTCCCACTCCGGCGTGAACCTGGAACCAGTAGCCCAGGTTGCGGCGGTACTCAGCCGACAGGATGGTCTCCGTGGCATTCTGGACCGGCTCGTTGTCCTGATAGGCGTTCTCCACAAAATAGCCTTGGGCGCTGGGCTTCTGGGGCTGAATCTGATAATAGGAGAAATGGGCCCTGAAACGCCAGTCTTTCCAGTCCACCGTGGCACGGTATCCATAGTCATGGACATAGAACGGCATCTCGCCCGTGGCGCTGAAAGCTTTTATATGGGGCGTGCCTCCGGTAACGGAGACAAAGACCTTCTGCTTGAGTGTAACATCCTGGAAATAGTGATTCCAGTGAATGGCCGAGAGGCCGTTATACCAGGCGGCCTGTAGTTTTTCGATGGGGCCGGAAGACATGCTTCCCTCGTCCCGGCTGCCAAAGACATCCACCCAGATGCGGTCCCGCCTGGTGGGTTTCCACAGCCAGGTAACATTGGCATCCGTGAAGCCGTATTTCATGGGCTGGTCTGCGTATTTGAGCAGGTCTTTATAGATGGTATTGATGAAGGTACGGCGGGCACTCACAGTCAGGGACGATTTCTGACCCAGCGGAACGCGCAGGGTTCCCTGGCCGGAGAGCAGTCCCAGGGACAAGTCTCCGGAAAATCTCCGGGATATCGTATCCTGGAGCTGGATATCAATGACGCCGGCCAGGCGGGCTTCCTGTCCGGAGGTAGTGGCATACTGGATGCCCTTGTAATGCGGCGTATTGAACACCGAGAACAGGCCCAGCAAGTGGGAGCTGCCGTAAAGGGGCACTCCCTGCTGGGAGACAAGGGTCATGGAGCTCTCGCTTCCCTGCATATACAAGCCACCCTCCACTTCCGTGTTTACCTGGATGCTGGGCAGCAGCCGGACAAAACGGATGGGGTCTGCATTGCCCATGACGGAAGGAATGGCGGCAATCTTTCCCATGTTGACCTCTCCGCTGATGCCCTGGTGGCTCAGGACCATGGGCTTGTCCATCTGCTCGGTAATGATGGAGTTGTTCAGTTTCTCGTGGGCAACCGTGTCCCGCTCCTGTGCTCCCGCACAGAAGCAACCCGCCGCCAGCAGGAGCAGGGTAAGGCTATTGCGCAGATAAGACATGCTCAAGCAGATAGTCTATCAGAGGTTCAATCAGTAACACCGTTGTGATGGAATACGACGTTCCATCGGGGAAACGGAATACGGCCACATATCCCAGGTCGTAGACTTCCAGGCCCAGGGTGGCTATATCCTTGCCCTGGTCGTAGACATGGATGTCTGCATACTTTTCCCAGTTTTTGGTGCCGGCCAGGATCATGGCCAGGGGATGCAGGGTGCCGTGGAACTCCAGGCCGCCGTACAGGTCTCCGTCCAGCTGCCAGTTGTCTCCCTCCACATGACGGAACTTGAGCCAGATCATGGATTCTCCGTTCTGGCGCAGGTTGTAGAGGATGGAGCGGTCCAGCCCCATGCTCACCACGCTATTTTTTACAATGTATTCCTTTGCATCGGCCGTGCTTTCCAGGTCCAGCTTGGAGGCAAAAGTGGAAAAGGATGCTTCCAAATGCAGTTTTACCAGCTCCTCTTCCGTGGGCTCGTGCTGCGTTGGCTCCTCCTGTTTCTTGTTGCAGGCCAGGGCCCCCAGCAGGACGATACTGATAATGCCGAAGCGCTTTAAAAGAGTAGTAAACGATGTCATAATCTGCAAAAATAATAAAACCAACACGGCCTTTCGTTTCTGAAAGGCCGGTGTTCTGTGCCCAGAGCGGGAATCGAACCCGCACGATATTGCTACCACAGGATTTTGAGTCCAGCGCGTCTACCAATTCCGCCATCCGGGCAGGGATGTCATGAAGACAGTGCACAAAAATACGGCAAAAATTAGTAACTTGCAAGCAAATCTTGTGAGTATGCGCCAGATAGTTCTTCCTTTACTCCTTGCGGTGGTTGTTTGCTGCGGCCCCGCCAAAGACCCCGCCAAAACCACTTTCCAAACCAGCGTGGGGTGGAGACCTACCCTGGACACCCGGGCCGATGCCGCCATCGTATACGGCACCATCTCGCCGGAAAGCCTGCAGGAACGCCTGCAGAGCTGGCGGGAGCGCGGGTACGAAACCTACTACATGACCGGCATTGCCTGGGGCGGTTACCAGGACTATTTCACGGGAGAATGGGACGGCCGGTGGCACCTGGACGAGGGGCAGGTGGAAGCCAGCGGGGACACCATCTGGCACGGCAAACTCATTCCCTACATTGTTCCTACGGAAAACTATCTCAAGTATTTCAAAGAGAAGCACATCAAGCCCGTGATCGATGCGGGCGTAGACCATATCTTCCTGGAAGAGCCCGAATTCTGGGCCCGCGCCGGTTACTCGGAGGCCTTCAAGCGGGAATGGGAAGCCTTCTACGGTTCCCCCTGGCGCCCGCAGCACGAAAGCCCGGAGGCCACCTACCTTTCCCAGAAACTCAAGTACCACCTATACTACCGGGCTCTGGACGAGGCGTTTACCTATGCCAAGGAGTACGGAAAGAAGCTGGGGCGGAACATCAAATGCTACGTTCCCACCCACTCGCTTATCAATTACACCAAGTGGCAGATTGTGAGCCCGGAGGCTTCCCTGGCCTCCATGGAAAGCATGGACGGCTATATTGCCCAGGTGTGGACGGGAACCTCACGCTCCCCCAATTACTACAAGGGCGTGCTCAAGGAGCGCGTGTTTGAATCGGCCTTCCTGGAATATGGCTGCATGGCCTCCATGACGGCTCCTACCGGACGTACGCTCTGGTTCCTGACAGATCCTATTGAGGATGCTCCCAGGGACTGGGAAGACTACAAGCGGAACTACCAGGCCACCTTTACGGCTCAGCTGATGTATCCGCAGGTGGACCAGTATGAGATCATGCCCTGGCCGTCCCGGATCTACGAAAGGCTGTATCCCGTAAGCGCCGGTTCCTCCGAGATGTCCCGCATCCCGGCCGATTTCGCCTCCATGATGCAGGTGATGACGAACGCCCTGCAACAGATGCCCAAAGAGGCGGAGATCCTTCCCCGCTATGCCGTTCTCATGTCCAATTCCCTGATGTTCCAGAATGAAGACCCGTATCTTTCGGACTTCTTCGGCCTGGCGCTGCCTCTGCTGAAAAATGGCCACCGGGTAGGCATGGTGCACATGGAAAACCTGGGTTACAAAAAGGCCCTGGAGGGCGTGGGCATGCTGCTGATGACCTATTCCAATATGAAACCGCTGGACCCGGAGGCGCATAAGTATTTGGCCGATTGGGTAAAGCGCGGCGGGAAGCTTCTCTACTGCGGTACGGACACGGACCCCTTCCAGGCCGTGCAGGAATGGTGGAATACCGGAGAAAACCATTACGTAGCCCCAGCGGACCACCTGTTTGAGCAGATGGGCCTTGAGGCCGGGGCTCCTGCGGGCACCTATCCATATGGGGAAGGACACGTCTGCATCCTGCGCCAGGACCCGAAAGACTTTATCCTGGCCGATGGCGGAGAAAAGACCCTCCTGGAAGCCATGGAGAGCGTGGTGGGGCCCATGATCGACCACCGCACGCTGGAGGTGAATCGCGGCCCTTACCGCATTTACGCCGTCTTGGATGAGAGAAACGATTCAGACTTCAGGCCTGTCACGGCCGATGGCTGCCTGATAGACTTGTACGACCCCGCTCTGCCGGTGTACACTACCCGAGTGCTGCTTCCGGGCACCCAGGCGCTGTTTTACGATGTAGAGAAAGCCGGCAAGGCGCCTTGCATCCTGGCCGCCGCCAGCCGCGCCTATGAGGAGAAAAGGACCAAAAACAGCTTCTCCTACATTTGCAAGGGCCCTGCGGAAACCTTTAACGTAACCCGCATCCTGCTTCCGGCCCCGCCTGTACAGGTTCTGGTGAACGGAGAGGCCTTCCAGGCCGATTGGGATGAGAGCAGCCAAACCGTTTATCTCCGCTTCCCCAACAACCCCGACGGCGTGGATGTGAAAATAGAGTGGTAACTGCCATTTTTTATGGTTATCTTTGTAGTCTATGATTAAGGGACTCGCCCATATTGCCGATGTTGCCGCCTTCCTGAAGGAAGAGCCGGAACTCTACGTCATCTACGATGAAAACGTGGCCTGGGTGGCCAAAGAAGTGATTCAGGCTCTGAAGGAGATGCCCGGTCAAGCCGGGCATGACGGAGGGACTGCGCTAGCCATTAAAACCTCCGAGGAGCTCAAGACGCTGGAGACGGTGCAGGCGCTGTGCCGGCAGCTGCTGGCGGCCGGAGCATCGCGGAATGCGTTCCTTCTGGCTATCGGCGGCGGCATTACCACGGACATGACCGGCTTTGCGGCCGCCATCTACAAGCGCGGCATCCGCTACGCCAACCTGCCCACCACGCTTCTGGCGCAGGTAGACGCTGCCATCGGTGGAAAAACCGGGGTAAACCTGGACGGCTACAAGAATATGCTGGGCGCTTTCCGCATGCCGGAATACACCTTCCTCTGTGCCGATGTCCTGAAAACCCTCCCGCCCCGGGAGAGCGGTGCCGGCCTGGCGGAGCTTCTGAAAACCTTCCTCATCGGAGACGCCCAGGCCTATCGCCAGGCCCTCCAGGGCGTCACGCAGGAACTCATCACCCGCGCAGCAGAGATCAAGGCCGATATCGTAGCACAGGACCCCGAGGAGCACGGCATCCGCGCCCAACTCAACCTGGGACATACCTTCGGCCATGCCATCGAGCATGAGGCGCAGGTGCGCGGGGAGGACATCCATCACGGCGAGGCCGTGTCCATGGGCATCCTCCTGGCGGCCCGGCTTTCGGAGCGCATCGGCCTGGCTAAAAAGGGCCTGGAAGCGCAGTTGAAGGCCGATTTTGAATCCGTGGGCCTGCCCACGGAGAGCCCTTATCCGCTGGAGAACCTGGCCGCCGCCATGGCACTGGACAAGAAGGCCGCGGAAGGCCGCGTAAAGTGGATCTTACCGGAAGAACCCGGCCGGGTGGTCATCAAAGAAATGAGCGTAAAGGAGGCAATGGATGATTTGCGTTAGCATTCAAAATAAAGATTATCAGGAGATTCTGGAAATCCTGAAAGAGGTAGAGATGGCCGAGATCCGCCTGGACCGCTGCGCCCTGGAGGACGAAGAGATGGAGCAGCTGTTCTCGGATTCGGACGTTCCGCTCATAGCCACCTGCCGCCTGGACGAAGAGGCGCAGGCCCCGGAACTGCTGGAGCGGGCCATCCAGGCCGGCGCCAAGTACGTGGACCTGGAGATGGAGGCCCCCGCCGCCGTGGGCCGTCGCATCCGCGAGGCCTGCCGCGAGTACGGCAGCGTCCTCATCCGCTCCTACCATAATTACGAAGAAACCCCGTCCCTGCCCGTCCTGCAGTCGCTCGTGGAGAGAGCCCGCACCTTTGGCGGAGAAGTGGTCAAAATCGTCACTACAGCCCATTCCGAGGCCGATAACGAAACCGTCGCCGCCCTCTACAAGAACGCGGTCCCGGGCTCCCTGGTAGCCTTCTGCATGGGAGAGGCCGGCAGGCCCTCCCGCCTGGACGCCCTGCGCTACGGCGCGCCCTTTACTTACGCTTGCCTTAGCGAAGAAGACGCTACCGCTCCGGGCCAGTGGACCTGGGAGGAAATGAAGAAGGCGGTATACAAGGACTTCCGCTTTGTTAAGGCCGAAGCCCTGCCCATGCCTTCCTCCAAGAGCTTTGCCCAGCGGGCCATCATTGCCGCCGCTTTGGCGGAGGGAACCTCACATCTTTCCGGTTATACACCCTGCGGAGACAACGAAAGCGCCCTGAACGTGGCAAAATCGCTGGGCGCAAGAGTCAAAATAGACGGTAACAAAATTGTTATCACGGGAATTGGAGCTACACCCGGATGCCTGAATTTGAGCGAATTGCACTGCGGCGAATCGGGTTTTTTGACGCGGCTTATTATCCCCATTTTGGCGGTTGTTTCAAAATTAAAAGTGCTTGTTTCAGGAGAAAAAACCCTCTTGAACCGGCCTCTGACCAGTGCTCATGACATCATGGCGTCTTTTGGCGTCCGACTCTATCCGGAAGGGAACAACGAGAGGAAACAAGATTGTTACCTTCCTCTGAGGGTCTCCGGACCCCTCATCGCCGGTCGCGCCGACATCTCCGGAAAGGGTGGTTCGCAGCTCATTTCGGGACTGCTGGCCGCATTGCCCCTTTGCGAGGAAAAATCGGCCCTTTATGTCCATGATCCGCGCAGCATTCCGTACCTTTTTATCACGGTAGATGTCCTGAAAAAGTTTGGCATCCGCATGAATTCCGAGATGGAAGGAGGAGACGACTTCCTGGAGACGCAGGACTGGGCCCTTTGCACCGGCGTCAACTTCCACATCAAGGGAGGCCAGCGCTACAAGGCGGCCGATTTTGGAATAGAGGCCGACTGGTCCGGCGCCGCACCCTTCCTGGTAGCCGGGGCCATCTTCGGCGACATTGAAGTAGAAGGGCTTGATACAGAGAGTCTTCAGGCCGATATTTCCATCATGGACATCCTCATGGAAGCCGGCGCCAGCATGTCCCAACTGGACAGCCCCGGCGGTCCCATCCACGTGCGCCGTGCCCCGCTGAGTCCCTTCCGGACAGACCTCAACAACTGCCCGGACCTCTTCCCCATGGTGGCCGTGCTGGCGGCTTTCTGCCCCGGAGAGAGCCACATCCTGGGCGTAGAGCGCCTAAAGCACAA